>CABSKZ010000075.1 GCA_902478395.1 uncultured Eubacteriales bacterium
GATCTACACCTCTCTATTCGTCGGCAGCGTCAGATGTGTATAAGAGACAGACATCATATCATGTTTTGTTGGAACGGTTGTTTCTGGAGCTATTACATTGCGCAGACAAAAAAGAAATGCAACTGGACTTGATTTAAATTGAACTTTTTTAGTCCTAACTTGGTGTTTATGATACGCCTACGGCGGGTAATCTATCACACATGTACAAATTCTTTTCCGCGCATTTGGAAACGCCCTTGTGCAACGATACCAGAATCTTTCAGTTTTATTGCAATAATATAGATAAATGTCCTGGGAGGAGATACGGGATGGATAACGATTTGATTATCAATACACATCCAAGACCGCTGTATGTCGGCAGAATGGACCCCAATCCGGAATGGGGCTTGAAGGAACACCGCCACGATTACTGCGAGGTGGTTTATATCGCGGAGGGTGGAGGAACCCTGCGCGTAGGGCGGGAACAATACCAGTATGCGGCGGGAGACATGCTCGTCTTTAACAGGGGCTTTCCGCACGAGGAACGGTCCGACCCGAAAAATCCGCTCAAATCCTATTATTGTGCAATTGGCGATTTAAGTGTGAAGGGCCTTCCTGACGGCTGTCTCCTGCCGGACGGAGTTTCGCCCGTGTTTCACACCGGCAAATACAGTCAGCGTATATGTTCGTATATGAAAAACCTGTACGAGGAATGCAACAGCGAAATTTACGGCTATCAGACCATGGCCTGCAGTGTTCTGCTGGCTCTAATTGTAATGATTATGCGTCTCGCGGCAATGGCGGACAAGGATGGAAAAAGCATGGAGGACAGCATTGGCTGGAAAATCAAGGAATATCTTGACAACAACTATGCCAGTGCAAAAAATATCGAAGAAATTGCGGACAGGCTGTATATCAGCCCCTATTACCTCGCGCACGCGTTTAAAAACCATACGGGACAGCCCCCCGTCGATTATCTGATTAAAAAGCGGATGAAAAAGGCGATGGAACTGCTTGAATCCGGCAACTATAAAATTTATGAGGTCGCGGAGCTTGTGGGGTATTCCGATCCGAATTACTTTTCAACTGCGTTTAAAAAAGTGACCGGCGTCTCCCCCAGCCAATACGGCAAAAAGAAATAGCAATATTTTAAAGATTTTTAGAGGAGCAAAGCAAGATTTTTGATTGATTTTGATTTGATTCGAGTTATACTGAAATTGAAAATGAACGAAAGGATGATAGAAATATCATCCTTTTGTGTTATAAGGAGGACGGTTTCATGAGTAACCCGATGAAAGAAACGTATGAAAAGTATGAGGGGATATTCCGGCTGATTCCGGTATTTGTCCCACGCCGGTTTTCCAAGCCCGGCCGGAGGCTGCGGCTCCACCCGGACGACTATTATGCGCTTGGAACGAAACGCGGTGCGATTAAAGAGCGCTGGTTCTCCTCCGTCATCACCTGCATGAATGGAGAGCTTGCCGCGCCGGACGAAGGGCTGAGCTACATAGCGCCGACGGATAATATCAATGACAAATTTCTGCTGAAAGATACCATTGAATTGCTGGGCGCCGATGTAATCGGACAGGAATTGAAGGACAAGTATGGCACGTGGCCGATGTATTCCAAGTTTTTCGATAATGAAGCGCCTCTGTTCCACCATCTGCACCTGACGTTCGAGGCTGCCGCACGGGTCGGACGGCTGGGAAAACCAGAGGCGTATTATTACCCGCCTCAGCTCAACAACTACGCAGGCGAGTTTCCGCACACCTATTTCGGGTTCGACCCGGATGTAACCAAAGAAGAGGTTAAGGAACGGCTGGAGGCGTTCGAGAAGGGCGATACCAGAATAACAGAACTTTCCCGTGCATACCGCATCCAGCTCGGCACCGGCTGGTACACGCCGCCTGGCGTAGTACATGCGCCCGGCTCGTACCTCACCTATGAACCGCAGTGGAATTCCGACGTGAACTCCGTGTATGAGAACATCACTTCCAATGAAGTGTTCCCCTATGAAATGCTGGTGGAAAATTGTCCGGAGGACAAACAGCATGATATGGATTACGTCATTAGCCTGATGGATTGGGAAAAGAACGTCGACCCGCATTACCGGAAGCATTACTTCCGTCCGCCGGTCCTCTGCAAGGATTCAGACGAAAAGCATATTGAAAAATGGGTTGCCTACGCAAACGATTATATCGCAGCGAAGGAACTCACAATCCTGCCGGGACAGACGGTCACGGTTCAGGACAAAACCGCCTACGGCTGCATCATGATTCAGGGGCACGGAAAGTTCGGAAAATACGATGCGGAGGCGGCGATTATGCTTCGTTTCGGGCAATTATCCGCCGATGAGTATTTCGTCAGCGAGCCTGCCGCCAGACAGGGCGTAACGATTACGAACCACTCCAAAACAGAACCGATGGTGATATTGAAGCACTTTGCCAACAACAATCCAGATACGCCGAAGGAGGTACAATAAAATGCAACTGCAAAATTTTGAACAAAAAAACAAGAAAATTAAAGATGCGTTTTTGGAGCTGAAACAGAACCATCCAGAAAAATTTTCTAAGCGGCTGAAATTTTCATGGAGCAACTGGGGTTTTGGCCTGGAATCGCTGGAAACCAGCGCAAAGAGGCTGGAAAAGGCTGGCATCCGGTACATAGAGCTTCACGGAAACCACTATGGTGCAGATTTGGGCTACAAGCCGAAAGAAACGCTGGATATTCTGAATTCCTGCGGGATTCAGGTGGGCGGCGTCTGCGGCATGTTTTCTTATTTGAACGATATGTCCTCCAACAACCCCATCCAGCGGCAGGCGGCGATTGATTACCTAAAACGTGAGCTGGCATTCTGTGAAGAGGTCGATGCAGAATATATTCTGGTCGTTCCGGGGGCGGTAGGCAGAAACGCAAATTATGACGACAGCGAGTATGAAAGAAGCGTGGAAACGCTCCGTATCGTGGCGGATTTATTCGTGAAGCACGGAGTAAAAGGCGCTGTCGAGCCAATTCGCAGCGCCGAAGTCAGCCTGATTCACACCTTTGAGGACGCGAAGCGGTATATCAGGGATGTGGACCGTCCAGGCATCCGTCACATCAACGGTGATGTGTACCACATGCAGTCGGAGGAGTCACACATTGGGGAAGCGATTGTTAACGCGAAGGACTATTTAATCAATCTGCATATGGCGGATTCCAACCGCTGTGCCCTGGGGCTTGGCGCGATGGATATTGACACAATTATCATGGCGCTGTACCTGATAGATTACCAGGGTTATGTCACACCGGAGCCGCTTGGCCCAGGCGGCGATCCGTATCCGGCGCAGAACGGCAAGACAGCACCGGAAATTTTAGACGCGCTTGTGAACCAGTCCGCGACCTACTTCCGGGAACGGGAAGAAGCCGTGCTGGCCCTGTAAACTAGTACGCGACAAAACGGGCGGGACGTTTCCGCCCGTTTTTAACACCTTTCACTTTTATTAAATAGCAAGGGATTGTATGATATGACAAATAAAGAACGGATTTTAAATACCGTAGAATTTAAAAAAGTGGACCGTGCCCCCATCGTTTTTTATTTTGGTCCATGGGGCGAAACATGGGATATATGGCGGCAGCAGGGCTATCGGGACGGTGATTATGAAACCTGCGGCATCGACCCGGGCTTTGAAATCATCGATGTAGATTTGGGTTATCTGCCGAAATTTGAGCGGGTGGTGCTGGAAGACAAAGGCACTACCAGCATCATTATTGACGAAATGGGCGTGACGCAGGAAATCATGAATGGAAAAAGCATGATTCCGCGCTACATCAGTTATCCCGTTGAAACGCGGGAGGACTGGATGGAGCTGAAAAAGCGGCTCGACCCGGACGACCCGAAACGCTTTCCTGAAAACTGGGAGGAACGCAAAAAATTCTATAACACAACCGACAAGGTGGTACAGCTCGGTTGCTTTCCGTATGGCCTGTTTGGCACACTCCGTGATATGATGGGCGTGGAAAATCTCTCCATGAATTTTTACGACGAGCCGGAGCTGGTGCAGGAAATGATGGATTATCTGACGGATTTCTGGCTTTCCATTTATGAGAAGGTCGTAAAAGATGTGAATGTGGACGCCATTCACATCTGGGAGGATATGTCCGGCAAAAGCGGCTCACTGATATCGCCGGATATGGTCCGGGAATTCATGGTGCCGAACTACAAAAAAATTACTGCATTCGCCAAAAAGCATAATATTAAAATGATTGCACTGGACACGGACGGAGACTGCGACCAACTGATTCCGTTATTTATGGAGGCTGGAATCAACACTATCATGCCGTTTGAAGTTATCGCAGGGAACGATATTAATACCTACCGGGCGAAATATCCAGATTTGGTCATGATGGGCGGGATAGACAAGCTGGAAATCGCCAAAGGGAAAGAAGCCATTGACCGGGAACTGGAGCGCATCCGGCCGATGTTCAAAAAGGGCGGCTATATGCCCGCGCTTGACCATTTGATACATCCAGATATTTCCTGGCCGGATTTTCAGTATTTCGTGAAACGGCTGATAGAAGTAGCGGAGGAGGAAAGTAAATAATGGCAATTTTACAAAACGAATTCCTTAGGCTTGATTTTGACGACGCAACCGGTGCGCTGACCGGGCTTTTGAATAAAAAAACGGGCTGGCAGGCTATCCGCCAGCCCAAGCTGGCACAGGGGGTTATTCTGATGGTGCCGGTTCCGGCCCACCGGAAAAACCGCACCTTGCCGGAATTGCAAAAACTTTCCCATATCCACGTTGAAGGCGGCTCCGCAGAATTATGCTGGGAGCAGATGGCAGGAGAAAAATCCGGGATACTGGATATCTCCGCGACACTCCGCGTAAGCTTGAAGGAGGACACGGCCTCTTTCACCCTCACCATTGACAATCGCTCTCCTTATATTGTTGAGGAGGCGTGGTGTCCCGCAATCGGCGGCCTAAGGGAACCGGAAGGCGAAGCGCCTTTAACCGCGGGCGGCATCAATTTTGTTGGTAACTTGGAACGGATTACCTTCAACGACGAATCTCCCTTCTCCAACCTCGGTTATTGGGGAATAGACTATCCGACGAAGATACAGACCTATCCGGCGCCTTTTACGCACCCGTTTGCAGTGCTGGAAAACGGAACGCAGGGGATGTATCTCGGCGTTCACGACGATGAGATAAACGTGGTCAACTTTCTCTATGAGCTACGTCCAGGTTATTCAGATGCCTATCATTCTCAAGTTCCGGCTGAAAACGAAATCGGAGGCAAACCAGCGGGCTTTATGGTAAACGTAGTGCGCCTGCCGTTTGTGCAGCCGGGTGAAAAAGCGGAATTGGCTCCCGTCATTTTACGCATGTATTCCGGGGGGTGGATGGAAGGGGCAGACACCTATAAAGCCTACCGGAAAACCTGGTTTGAACTGAAATCTTCCCCGAGCTGGCTGCGCAGAACAGATTGCTGGATGACGCTGCACATCAACTCACCGGAGGGCTGCTGCCGGTACCGTTACAGCGAGCTTCCCGCACTCATGCGGGAGGCAAAGCAATATGGTGTCGATACCTTGCAGTTAATCGGCTGGGCCGTCGGGGGACAGGATGGGGATGAACCCTATCAGGACATCGACGAGCGGCTTGGGACAAAAGAGGAACTGCAGGCTGCAATTCGGGAGATAGAGGATGAAATCGGCATCAAGGTTCTGCTCATGTGTAAATTCAAATGGGTAGACCAAAGCAATCCGGCATATGAAAAAGAGCTTGCGGAGCACACGATTCGTGATTTGTACGGCAATCCAATCTTTTTTGGCGGTTACACCTATCAGACTATGCTCCAGCATTTGCATTGCGCGACGCGCGACGGATACGGGCTTTGCCATCTCTCCGAAGGCGCGCGGAAAATCATCCTGCGGGAGCTGGACAAGGTGCTGGAACTTGGCTCTGCGGGCCTGCTCTACGACGAGTCCAACGCGATGGTCGCACACGTATGTTTCGACGCGTCTCATGGGCATAAAAAAGGCGAATGCACCTACAAGGGGATGCTGAAGCTGGCGGAGGAATTTTACAACCGGGTAACGGAGAAGAACCCGGACTACATATTGGCCGGAGAGGGAACGCCAGACCGCGTTTCGCAGTATTATCCGGTCAACTATATCCGTTCAGCCTACAAAAGCTATGTGCCCGCGCTGCAATATGTGAATGAGGAAGCAATTTGTGCAACCTGCGTGACAGGTTTTGATGACCGGGAAATGCTGAACCAGTGCATGGTTTACGGGTTTATTATCAACTATGAGCCGTATAATTTCAAAGGAAAAATCAGCGATTTCCCCCTGACTGCGGAGTACGGCCGGAAATGTCTTGCGCTGCGTGAGGCCTGTCGGGAATATCTACATTTCGGCAAGTTCTGTTACACCAGGGGAGCAGATGTCGCGGCAGATTGTGAATTCATCTATTCCGTTTTCGAAAACGGGACTGGGAATAAAGCAGTGGTCGTTGCGAACCAGAGCAGTGAGGATTGCCTCTTCAAAGTCAAGACCGAAGGCGTCAGCAGCTTTGAATCGTTCAGCCCGGAAGAAATGCAGGCAGTCTTAACGGACGGGAACCTTGTCATTCCCGCACGGTCGCTGCGCGTTTTTATTGAAAAAAAATAAAAAATTACCTCCAATATCTGATTTTCAACTGGTAAAAATAAAAAGGAGAACAGATAAAGGAGGTTTTCTATTTGTTCAAACACGAAAAAAAATTGTTACAAGATGTAAAAGTCGACAAACCAAACCCGAATTACGCGGCAATGATGCAGGAGCAGCTCGGCGGTCCGCAGGGTGAACTCAAAGCCGCAATGCAGTATTTATCCCAGAGCATGCGGGTAAAAGACCCGGAAATCAAAGACTTGTTTCTAGATGTTGCTGCGGAAGAGCTTTCGCATATGGAGATGGTCGCAACAACCGTTAATTTATTGAACGGGCATGAACTGGATGCGAAAAATGCCACAGCAGGAAATATCGAAGCACATGTGCTTACCGGCCTGACGCCCATGCTGACGAACGCCTCCGGTGAGCTGTGGACAGCGGCATACGTCAACGAAACGGGCGACTTGGCGGCGGATATTCTGTCTGATATTGCGGCGGAACAGCGCGCGAAGGTGGTCTACCAATATCTGTATCGCCAGATTGAGGATAAAGGCGTCCGTGAAACCATTGACTTTTTGTTAAACCGGGAGGAAGCGCACAATACCATGTTCCGGGAAGCGTTTAACAAAATCCAGGATACGGGTTCCCAAAAGGACTGGGGCGTAACAACAGATTCCCGTGTCTATTTTGACTTATCACACCCCGGCGGACAAAGCTTCGACCCGGCAAAATCCCAGCCTCCAAGTTTCAATATTTCATAACAGGAATTTAAATATTTTTAAAACGGGACCATCTATCAAGATAGTCCCGTTTTCATATATTTAGACAATAACAGAACACCGTTAGCGGTTAGTGCTGCACCATATGAATTCCTATCATAATAAGAGACAGCTTCCTTCAAGCAAAAATGCTTGACCAACCCATTCCGTGCAAGCGGCGAAAAACCAAACATTGCATCGTCAGCCTGCGCTATTTGGACTATAAATCATGACGATTTTCCGTTCACCGTCCCATTCTACCGAATAACCAACGCTTTCAAGCAAAAATCTGAAAGGGAGCATGGTTCTATCGTTAATGATTTGTGCAGGAACGTCTAAGTCAATAGCTTGATCATTCACAGTAAATGCGGACTCCCCCACCTTTATCGCAATGATATATTCGCCGTTCTTAAGCGTAATCCTTCCCACAGCTGGATCCCAAGCCACGGAAAATCCAAGATGTTCAAACACGCCGCGGACGGGGACGAGCGTTCTGCCGTTTTGAATTACAGGCTGTTGGTCTTTAAAATAAATGGGCTCGCCGTTTAGTTCCACCGTTACGGCAATATGCGTTTGCAATAACGGATAACCTCCGTTTACATCTTTTTGAAATCCCCAAACCGTATCAAAGTCGAAACCTGTATAATGTTGACCGGCATTCCTGTGATCCTTCATTTGCCTGGTTGCAAGCGGCGTTGTACCGTCTATGCCGTTTGGGGCAAATCCCGCGCCCTTTTTATCCATGTCCGCGAGAGAATCCCCGTTTACCGTCTGTACACAGTCGATATTCCAATAACATTTGCTGACAGATAAGGTGATATCCCGGACATTATCAGATATTTCACCGAAAATTCCTCCCACCATAAAACCGGAAAGAGTCCCTGTGCTGTAACAGCCGCTAATGGAAATAGACCGATAACTTCCCAGTCTGCCAAAAATGCCCCCCGCTGCGCTGCGGCTTCCCCCCTCTGCGGAAAAATCAATATCGGAGACTAATACATCACCAGTATTATAGCAATTCTCAAGCAAAAAATCGTCTCTGAAAGCAGAATCGGGATCGGAATCGGGGTCATAACCATAATTACTGCCCATACCAAGGCCAAAAATTCCTCCCGCACAAGAACTGATAGAGGCAGCAGAAGTAATGATTCCGGTATTATAGCTATTCTGAATAAAGACGGAACCGGCGCTGACACCGCAAACCCCACCCGCATTGGAATAGCCGGATGAAACAGTGACAGGACCGGCATTGCGGCAATTCACAATAGAAACATAAGAATAGCCGCAAATTCCGCCCGCGTCGGAAAAATCTGAAGGTGCGGCAGAAACGGCTCCGGTATTGTAACAATTCCTTATTGGCCCGGAACCCAAGGCCGTGCCGCAAACTCCTCCCGCACTGTTGAAAGCGTAGATTTCACCTGTGCTGTAACAATTTTCAACGGAACCAGCGCTTTCTCCGCAAATTCCTCCGGCGTTAGAACTCGCATTGGTTGAATTGGAAAATGTCCCGGATACATTGCCAGTATTATAACAATTTCTGACAGGCACATTGCGGGAACCATAACTGCTCCCGCAAATCCCACCTGAATAGGCTATGCCGCCGTAAGAATCAACAACAGAACCAGAGACGTTACCTGAATTGCTGCAGCCTTCTATAGAAACAGAACCTTCTGCATAACCACAAATTCCTCCCGCATTTAAAATATGCCAGACAATCTCGGCAGAAGTAGAAGCGGCGGAATATATTTCACCTTCATTGCGGCAATTATTGAGGACGGCAAGAGGCTTGTTATATTCACCGCTTTTGCCATTTATATAACCAATAATTCCGCCCGCACAGACAGCGTCGATTTTGTCATTAGAAGGTGAGGAAACAGCCATAGAAGCGGAAAGGCGGCCTTCATGATAGCAATTTTCAATGGAAACAGCACCCGTTCCATATCCGGCAATACCGCCTGTATAGATGAACGAAGAAGCGCTTACCTGAATCCTTGCGCCTTCAAGCCCGACATTTTTAATTGCCGCATCCTGAACATAACCAAACAGCCCGTTGTATTGATGTTCTTCCGATATTGTAAGATTCCGTATCACATATCCCTGTCCGTCGAACACACCCGTAAAGCGTGAGGCATCTGAATTTGTGGAATTATCCCCAATCGGTATCCATTCTCCACCTCCCAAATCGATGTCGTTCGTCAAATGGTATTTACCGCTTAAAGGATATTCCGGGTCATCCGCTATTCTTTCCAGTTCCTCCCTGTTCGATATAGGTATGGAATCCATTTCGGGCGCATCAACCGCCGCGATAAAGCCTCCCGTTTGCGGTGCCGCCGGATTATCCGTTGTCCTGCTATATTGCGCGGCTTGAATTTGGATAACAGCCATCGATGCCGCAAACATAAAAGCGGCAATACCGTTTACTATCCGTTTTTTCATATAGACAGTTCCTCCCCATTTTCGTATGAGAACACCGTTACAAATTAACCCAATTTGATTCTATACGCATTATGCAAAAATTTTAAATCTGCCCGCCTTTGTTTCCGACTAACGGGCTCCATTTATGATTCAGTATAACATATTTTCATAAATAAGTAAATCGGAAACCTGGAACGATGTTTCATTCAGATCATGAAAAAATGAAATAGGCCGCGCGAAGTTAGGTTCCGGCAGCGGCTCACTTATACCTATAGACAGACGGTCAACTTTCCATGAATCTTATAATAAATCTTAATATTATAGCCTAATGAGCAAACCTATCAGTCATTCTCCGGGCACACGGCAAAAATTTGCCGTTGTCTTTCATATTTTTCCGTTTTTCTGGCAAACTAAGAAAAAAGCTGTACGGGGGACTCCTATGAAAAAATTTTTTAAAAATAAATATTTCATCTATTCGGCCGGCGGCATCCTTTCCGGCTTTTTTAACGGTTTGTTCGGCAGCGGAGGCGG
>CABSKZ010000076.1 GCA_902478395.1 uncultured Eubacteriales bacterium
TCGCACCGCCTTGAATTTCATAAAAACGCATCAGAAGATTGACAAGCGTCGTCTTGCCTGCACCCGTGGGGCCGACAATCGCAATGGTTTCTCCGCTTTTAATATCGAGGTCCAAATCGCGAATCAGGATTTTTTCATCTGAATACCCAAACTTGACATGCCGGAACGCAACTTTGCCATCAATGTGTTCAAGCGTTTTTGGCGAGAGCGTGTCTGGAACCTCTTCCTCCTCGTCAATCAGCTGGAATACCCGCTCCGCCGCCGCAACCGTGGACTGCAGAATATTCGCGATGTTGGCGATTTGCGTAATTGGCTGGTTAAACTGCCTCAGATATTGTATAAACGCCTGAATATCGCCTATCGGCAATGTTCCCGCCGCAACCATCATCCCGCCGACGACACACAGCACCACATAGCCTGCGTTGCCGACAAACATGGTGAGCGGCATCATAATCGAAGATGCAAACGTGGCTTTGGAGCTGTTCTGGTACAGTTCCTCATTCAGCCTGTCGAATTTCTCCTTCACTTCTTCTTCACGGTTGAATAATTTGATAATGTCATGCCCGGAATACATTTCCTCAATATGGCTGTTGATTTCTCCTGTTGATTTTTGCTGCCCTCTGAAATATTTCTGGGATTTTTTTACGACTCCCATAGAAATAAAGAAAGAAAACGGCAGGGTGAAAATTGCGATCAGCGTAAGCCATGGGCTGACAACCAACATCATAATGATCAGCATGATAAACGTGATGACGGATGTGATAATCTGTGAAAGGCTCTGCTGCAGGGAGTTTGAAATAGTGTCCACATCATTGGTCACGCGGCTCAAAATTTCTCCATAAGTCTGTGAGTCAAAATATTTCAGCGGCAGACGCGACAGTTTGTGGTCCACATCGCGCCGCAGGCTGTACATGGTCTTTTGTGCGGCATTCGCCATAATAATCTGCTGAAAATAATTGAATATGGAGGAGAGCAGATATGCCCCGCCCAGCACCAAGAGAATCTTGAAGATTTTTGCAAAGTCAATCCCTGTTCCAGAGGTTACACCGTCAAAAATGGCGGTCGTCGCGCTTCCAAGAATTTTTGGTGCGATGGTGTTGAACAGCGTCGCTAAAATGATGAACAATATCATGAACAGCACGGAAAATTTATAGGCCTTCAAATATCCAAGGAGACGCACCAACGTGCCTTTGAAATTTTTTGGTTTCTCACCGGCGGCCATTGCGCCGCGCCGGCCCGGTCCATGTCCCATCGGTCCCATTATGCCATCTCCTCCTTTGAAAGCTGCGAATATACAATCTCCCGGTAAACCTCACAGGTTTCCAGCAATTCCTGATGCCTGCCGCAGCCCACAAGCTGTCCCTCGTCCAAAACGAGAATCCGGTCTGCATTCATAATGGTAGAAACCCGCTGGGCGACGATGATAACCGTACTCTCAGCCGTGCGCGCTTCCAAAGCTTTTCTCAGGTTCGCGTCGGTCTTAAAATCCAGTGCGGAAAAACTATCGTCGAATATATAAATCTCTGGATTTTTCACAATTGCCCGCGCAATGGCAAGCCGCTGTTTCTGACCGCCCGACACATTTGTCCCGCCCTGTGCAATATGCGCTTCAAACCGGTCCTCCTTTTCAAGAATGAATTCCTCAGCCTGCGCAATTTGAGCGGCCTGCTCCACCTCTTGGTCGCTTGCATCCTCCTTGCCGTAACGGATGTTAGAAGAGATTGTGCCGGAAAACAGCGTCGCTTTTTGCGGGACAAACCCGATCTTATCGCGCAGTTCCTTCTGGCTATACTCCCGCACGTCAATGCCGTCAACCAGCACAGCGCCTTCGCTGACGTCATAAAGCCGCGGTATCAGCCGAATCAGCGTTGACTTACCACTTCCTGTACTGCCAATGATTGCTGTCGTTTCACCCGGATATGCGCTGAACGTGATATGGGACAAAACCGGCTCCGCATCGTTTCCGTAACGGAAGGTGACATCCCTAAATTCCACAAAGCCTTTTTCTTTTGGCTGTTCGGGTTCTGCCTTCGGGTCCTCCAAAACAGGCTCCGTCTCAAGAATTTCTGCAATTCTCATCGCGGAGGCATCTGCCCTTGGCCACATGATAAACACCATGGATAACATCATGAGGGACATCATAATGTGCATTACATATTGGATGACGGCCATCATATCCCCCACCAGTAGCGTGCCTGCGGCAATTTTATGCCCGCCGACCCAAACGATGGTGATAATTGCCGCGTTCAGCACCAGCACCATCGCCGGCATTAGGATTGCCGCGATCCGCTGAAGCTTAATTGTGGTATTCGTCAGGTCGCGATTTGCCTTATCAAACCGTTCCATTTCATACGAATCTTTCGTGAATGCGCGAATAACACGGATTCCCGTCAGCTTTTCACGGATAACAAGGTTAATCCGGTCTACCTTTTTTTGGAGGGAGGTAGAAAGCGGAATGGCAAATTTCGCAACTGCGACGATAATTACAATCAGCACCGGCATAATCGCGATGAAAATCAGCGCCATGGAAGCATTTTTCGAAAAAGCCATGAAAATCGCACCGAACATCATCAGCGGCGACATCATAATAATCCGCATGAACATGGTTAAAAACTGCTGAAGCTGTGTGATGTCGTTCACCGTCCGAGTAATTAAAGACGCTGACCCAAATTTGTCATACTCCACCCCGGAAAAAGTCTGTACCTTGTGAAATACACTTTTTCTGACATCGCGCGCAAAGCCCGCAGAAATTTTTGCGCCGAAAAAATCCACCCCTAAAATAGCGATGGTGGAAATCAGCGCCACTGCCAGCATCAGGCCGCCGGTTTTAAAAATATACGGCGTATCCCCGTTGACAATTCCGTAATCCACAATTTTACTCATCAGGTTTGGCAGGTACAATTCGCCTACTACCCTGACAATAATCAGAAGAAACGCAATGAGAAACAAAAACCCATATGGTTTTAGGTATTGTGCTATCTTTTTCAAACTACCGCCTCCGAAAATAGTTATGTCATAATAACTTTTAATTATTCTAACATAATTTATTTGGAAGTGCAAGCGATAAATTATGAACATTTTTAAAATAATTTGGTACAACCACCTTGCAAAACGCGACAATAATTGATAAAATAGGATATCGAAAACCATTCTCTTCCTTATTATATACGACGGTGTGCAAAAATCATGGCTTTGCCGTATACATTGCATATGTATGGCAGGCAATGAGGCTGCAAAGATTTTATTCATGAAGACTGCACCTCTGTATGGGCGCGATATGGTGTGCGTGATGATTATGAAAGAAAAGGTGAACGGATGGACAACCAAGCAATAATCGAAAAATATTTAACGGATGATGAAGCGGTACTGTGGAGCGGGACGCCAAACCACCTTTCTCTCTTCAATCCGTATGATTTTCTGTTAATACCGCTAACGGCAGGGTTCGGCGGACTCCTGATTCTCTATTCTGTGTTGGCAGCCGGCTCCATGTTTGCCGGACAGGGAACAGGAGCGGTTCTGTTTCCGCTGGTAGGAATCCTGTTTCTGTTAATTGGTCTGTATCTGATTGTTGGACGTATTTGGTACCGCAAGAAACGCCTGGAGAGAAATATTTATGTCCTGACAAATAAGCGGGCGATAGTTATCAATCATTTGCGGGAGGAAAAAATGACGTTCCGCCGGAAATCTGATTTTCAGATAAGCACCCGGAAGCACCAAATTCTGTTCGAGAACAAAAACATTGCAGCTGATTTATTTTACGGGCTAGGTCTGGACATTTTCTTCCGTATTAAGTTGGAGGAAACATTCGGATTTTACGGAATCGCTGAACCGGATGTCATATTGCGGCATTTAAATTTCAACAAAAGGTGACGTGACAATACAATGAAATTTACACAAGACGAGGTACTTGCTCTGGCGCGGGACAATATAAAACTCTTTTCCAGTGTGACAGGTATTCGTCTCTCGATCGTAGAAAAAACAGGAGACAATCAGCTTCCCTGCGGACAAAAGGGATGCGATTTCTGCAAATGGCTCGATATGCAGGGGAATCGTTCTATCGATTGCCACTCCGTCGTGCGGGAAGCGGGGTTAAGATCTCTTAAACTGGAAGGAAAGTATGTATTTTTCTGTCTGACGAGTTTCATCCATTTAGTCGTCCCCATCTTTATGAACAACAGTTTTGCAGGTGTTGCCGTCAGTGAGCCAATTTGTATCAAGGGTTCAGACGAAAAGGTCGCAGCAGAAATTCTCAGCCGGTTCGAACTTGAACCGGACAAGCGGGAAGAGCTGACAAAACGGCTGAAATCTCTGCCGCACATGCCGCTCGGAAAGGTCCGCGCAGCAACAGAGCTGCTTTACAGGTTGGTAACCGTTTTGCCGCACATCCATTATTCTTTGGAGGAAATTCAGTCAGAGTCCGTGCTGCCGCCGCACTTTTTCCGTAATATCGAGAATGAGCTGCTATCCTATATAAAGGATGGCCGCAAAGACGATACTTTTGCAATTATTAACAGTGCCTTTTTGACCTTCGTTACGTATCTCGGTGATGAGATGGCTTTGCTGCGCAATCTTACCTTGGAACTTACGCTGCTCCTTTCGCAGCTTGCTTCACAGCATGGCCTGTTGGATGACAATGTATACGGACCGGAATATGTGCTGCTTCACAAATTAGAAAAAGCGGACAGCATTGGAATGCTGAAGGATTGCATTGATGAGATAGCGGAGGAGTTTATCGGTATCGCGTTCAAAATTTCGCCTGTCAGGCAAAACAGCGTCATTTCCGAAGCTACCGCGTACATTCAACAAAATTATATGACGAAAATTTCCTTGGACTCCGTCGCATCGCATGTATATCTCAGTCCGTCTTATCTGAGCCGGATATTCAAGGAATCGGTGGGCTGCAACTTTAGCACCTATTTAAACAGAATCCGAATCCATCACGCAAAGGAATTTCTTGCAAATGAAAATATTGAGCTGATGAATATCGCCTCTCTGACTGGCTTTGAGGATCAAAGCTATTTCACAAAGGTATTTAAACGGGTTACTAACATGACGCCGAAGAAGTACCGCGAAATGAACCGGAAATAATCTTTTAAGATCACCATGGCGCAGGTTCTGCCATGGTGATTTTTTCTTGTGTTGTATAAATTCTTCCATTTTGCCTCATACTAAAGCTATACGATAAGCGAAAGGAAGAATGACCATGCAAGCAATTATATTGGCAGGCGGCGCGGGAACGCGGCTGCGGCCACTGACAGAGCAGCTTCCCAAACCGATGCTCCCTGTAATGAACCGGCCTTTGATGGAACATATCATTCATTTACTGAAGAAACATAACATTACCGATATTGGCGTGACACTCGGGTATAAACCGGATGTCATAAAACAATATTTCAAAAATGGTGCAGAATTTGGTGTGAAGCTTACCTATTTCACAGAGCCAGAGCCACTTGGCACTGCAGGCTCCGTGAAAACGGCGGAACGTTTTTTAGACGACACGTTCCTCGTCGTCAGCGGCGACGCGCTGACCGACTGTAATCTCACTGCCGCACTCTACTACCACAACCAAAAAAACGCCGCCGCAACATTGGTTCTCAAAGAGTCGGAGGAACCCTGCGAGTATGGCATCGTCGCAACCAACGCTTCAGGCGCGGTGACACACTTTCTTGAGAAACCAGACTGGGACGAGGTCTACAGCGATACCGTCAACACAGGAATTTATATTCTTGATAAAGAGGTTCTGTCCCATATTCCGAACCATACTTTTTATGATTTCAGCAAAAATCTATTTCCAAAACTGCTGGAATTGAAGCTGAATGTATTCGGATATATTACAAAGGAATATTGGTGTGACGTTGGTGACATCAGGGCCTACCAAAGCTGCCACCGCGATGTGTTTGAGCAAAAGGTGCAGCTGGCGCTTGATCCGCAGGAGCTTGCCGGAGGGGTATATATCGGGAAAGACTGTGAAATCAGCAAATCGGCCACCATTGAAAAATATACCGTAATCGGAGACAACTGTAAAATCGGTGCGGACTGTACTGTCCGGGACAGCATTCTCTGGCACGACATTACCCTCGAAGCCGGAAGAGATATTTATAAATCTGTCCTGTTCGGCCGCAACGAAGTGAACCAGCGCTTTGGCTCCAACGCGCCGCACGAGCACACCGCACTTGTGGATCACCACTATATAAGCGGAACGATGAACCGCGAAATTACTCCGGAATATGCCGCCTCGATGGCGCTTGCTTTTGCCTCGTCTCTTCCGGTTGGAGCGGATATTTTGCTCAATATCCCGGACTATCCGGAATGTATGATGGTGAAGTTTGCCCTGTTATCCGGCTTGATGTCGGCAGGTGCGCAGGTGTATAACCTATGCGGAGCAAACGATAGAGGCGTTGCGAAATATGCCATGCGCCAGCTCCACATGGACGGCGCTATTACCGCAAGCCTGAAGGGGAGCCACATCACCTTTGCATTCTGGGGGGCAGGCGGAACAGCCGCCTCTAAAGACATTTGCCGGAACATGAAAAAAACAATGGCGAACGGCGAGTTCCACCGCACTCCTCTTGATAAGGTGAAGCCGCCGATCAATGTTTCAGATATCGCGGAATATTATTTGAAAGATGTGGTTGCCACGACCAACTACAAGCGTCTCAATTTCTCTGTCGGCGTATGTACCGATTCGCACGCCCTGCGTGTTATCCTGCAAAAAATCAGTTCCTCACTCGGCATTGTGTTCCTGTTTACCAATGATCCTGAAATGATGCCGGAGCTGGTGACAGAAAGTCAGCTCGATTTCGGCGTCATTGTTTCAGAACGCGGACAATTCGGCCTGATGGACGACACGGGAAGCATTGTGAATGCGGACCAGTTTTACTCGCTGGTTTCCCTAATGGTGATGTCGGCGGTGAGCCATGCTTCCGTATATGTTCCGCAGCATATTTCTGAAATGGTGAATACGGTGGCACGCAGCTGCGGAGGCAGCATTGTCCGCCTGAAAGAACAGGATATTGAGGACCGGCTGCTGACGCTGGACAATGCGGCATCGCGCCTGCAAGCCGCGTTATGCTTCGACAGCGTGAAATGTATCGTTCGAATCTGTGAATTCCTCTATTTAAATAATTGCACCCTTTCCCATGTGCTCAACCTGTTTCCCCAGCTGCACAAAATCAACCGGGATTTGGACTGTCCGCCTGAAAAACTGGGACGCGTGATGCGGAGGCTTTTGAATGAATATGACGAAAGCAAAACAGCAGTCGACCTGACAGAAGGCGTGAAGGTATATAACGATAACGGCTGGGTGCTCGTCATGCCGGACGGCAACAACCGGAACCTGCATGTCATGGCGGAATCCGGACATCCGGACTACGCCTTCGAAATGGCGGAGGAATTCTGCGCCAAGCTGAATGAATTGATAAAAAAATAATCCCGCTCCTATAAACGATGGATTCTGGTTCCCTGTACCCCTTCCTGTCAAGAAGTATTGTGTCGAATGATTATACCGGCTGCGAGCGGAAATTGCAGGGGAGAGGCTTCCAACAAATGGCAAGCTCTCCCTTTTATTGTACCAAAAAACTGCCCTGCTTGCGGGGCAGCCGATAAAGAATATCCGGTTAGTAAACTGTTTCTGCACATCTTGAGAGGTTGCAAATAATAAAGCTTTGTAGGCTTTGTGCAATCCGCCTCTTAGACGGAGGTTTGACGATTGACAGCAAAAGATATCCGGCGTTTTAAGCCTCATCCTACTATCAGTTCCGTCAGCACTTTATAAAAGTGCTCTATTGCATACTGTTCTTGAAACGGAGAGTGGCCGCAGCGCGGAAAAATGACTGCCCTGTACTGTATACCGGCTGTTTTCAGCGGCTGAATAACCCCTTCGGGCGGGTGCGGGTCATTTTCCCCATGAAGTATAGTGATTGGAATTGTAATCTTGCGAATTGCATTTATTAACTCGCCCTTTCTCCTCAGCTGTTCCGCTTCTGGCCATACCGCCTGATATACCGTGCCGTCCGCAGGTAGAACATCTTGTTTCTTTGTTTCCCCCGGAATCACACAGACGTTGTCTGCTTTTTCTACCAGCATCCCCAGCCTTTCCATAGCCGCCCCATTTCCACGCTTCAGTTCATTCAGCGTTTGACGGAAATTTTCGGCATCCTCCATAGTCAGATTATCCATCCGGCGCTGCAATATCTGCGGAACATACGCTTCCTCAAACGGCCCGGCGCCAACCAGCACTAGGTGTTTTACCAAATGTGGATGGGCCGCTGCATATAGAGCAGCCAGCCATGCGCCCCACGAATGCCCAACGAGTGCAACCGGCGCAGATACATACCGCTTTAATTGCTGGTCCAATTCCTCTATCTGCCCCTGCACCGATTTTGCAGTCTGAAGCGGCTCCAAAATACCAGCACTATTTGCAAGCCGCCGCGCGATACAGGCTGCCGTCCCAGCCGCCCCAGGCCCGCCATGCAATACCGCCGCCTCAAACGGCGGTGTTCCATATTGTCTGACTATCCCAATTACCTTCGTCATTGCGTTTCTCCATTTCAAATATTTCAAGACCCTAGAGGCTTTCTATCTACAGGATAACACCCGTTAAAACGGTTCCGTTACAGCGGATCCAGTAAAAGCAATTATATCCCGGAGACGCGCTTTTGTCAACCATACACCGGTTTCCTATGTCTAATGCCACTAGTTTCGATGAGTAATTTTATTTATTTTTGTACAAACAGTGGTATTGACCTCTTCGAAAAAGTATGATATAATTTTAACAATCTTTCGGAAATAATTGGAAAACGTTGCTCGTAATACCTAGTATCATGAGATAATCGTTTTGAAATGCCTTGAAAAAATAAATCCTTTTGACCTCGAAATCTCATGATAGTTAAAAAACATATAATCCGTTAAGCTGGTTCCGTATTTTTTTACCTTATCTGGAAAAAACTAAAACGATTCCTTAGAAATTGTCTTCCGCTCCGATTGCTTTACCAGGCTGTGATGAAGCTTCGTCCATGGTTTGGCTATGCTATTTCCAAGCGTTATTAGCAATTTTTGTACGAAAGACGATTTATGGAATATGGAAACAGATAGTTTCCCGCACCATGAGTTTGAAACACTGCGTTGAAGCTGCGCCGCAAATTCTTCCGTGTTCAAATAAGGGGCAAATCCCCTTATTCGACGGCTCAGCGATAGATTGCAGCACCGCTGAAAAAAGCATGTGGAACCCGCCGCCTTTGGAGGCAGGAAATACTGCTTTTCGTTATAAAAAATTGTAAGGAGTGTTGATTATGGCTGTAAAAGAAACGCAAAAGGACACCGGAAACATCAGCGGCATGATTGATAAGCTGATTGCCAACGGCGAGCAGGCGCTCGCGGAATACATGTCTCTGAACCAGGAACAGGTGGACTACATTGTCCATCAAATGGCGCTGGCCGGCATCGACAGGCACATGGAAATCGCGAAGCGTGCCATCGAGGAAACGGGGCGCGGCGTTTTTGAAGATAAGGTCATCAAAAACCTGTTCGCAACAGAATACATCTGGCATTCCATTAAATACGAAAAAACGGTCGGTATCATCGACGAAAACGAGCTTGAGGGATACGTCGACATAGCAGAACCTGTCGGACTGATTGCGGGCGTTACCCCCGTCACAAACCCGACTTCTACTACCATGTTCAAATCCCTGATTGCCGCAAAAACGCGCAACCCTATTATTTTTGCGTTCCACCCTTCCTCTCAAAACTGCTCCGTACTGGCGGCCAAAACTATGCTCGACGCCGCTGTGAAAGCCGGCGCGCCGAAGTATGCCATCCAGTGGATTGAATCCCCTTCCATTGAAGCGACCAATGCGCTGATGAACCATCTTGGTATCAGCCTGATTCTCGCAACCGGAGGCTCCGGAATGGTGAAGGCAGCATATAGTGCGGGAAAACCGGCGCTCGGCGTTGGACCGGGAAACGTCCCATGCTATATTGAAAAGACCGCAGACCTCCCGCGTTCCTGCACCGACCTGGTCCTGTCCAAAAGTTTTGACAACGGAATGATTTGCGCTTCGGAACAGGCCGTCATCGTGGACAAGGAAATTCAGAAGCCGTTTGAAGAATATATGAAGAAATACGGCTGTTATTTTCTGAATAAAGAAGAGACAAAAAAGGTTTCCGACTATGTTATCAACAGTGAAAAACAGGCCGTCAATCCACAGGTCGTCGGTATGAACGCCTGCAAAATTGCAGAAAACGCCGGAACTGTCTCTTATACACATCTGAC
>CABSKZ010000077.1 GCA_902478395.1 uncultured Eubacteriales bacterium
CACTCTGGCGCATTTCTTCCGGTCAAAATCAATTCCAGCTGTTCCGGCTTTTTCTGAATGAACCGGCAAAGCTCCTCTTCGCTGATAAAGCCATTCTGAACACAGCCGAGAATTTCATCTAAAATCAGCATGTCACATGCCCCCGGAGGTAAAAACGTTTCCGCTTCGGAAAAGGCATGACAGACCTCTTGGCGGAATTCCCGTTTTTCTGAATCGTCCATATTCCAGAAAAAGCCCTTATGTCCCTCGTGAAAACGTAAAATCTGAAACTGGCTCCCGAACTTTTGGCAGCTTTCCAGTTCGCCGGTGGGGGAATCTTTCAAAAACTGAATCATAACAACCCGAAAGCCGCAGCCAACTGCGCGAAACGCCAGACCAAGCGCAGCGGTCGTCTTTCCTTTGCCATCTCCGGTATACACATGTACCAGTCCACGCATTGCGAATCCTCCAATCAGTTTTCTGCTTCAGCCATCTGCCGTTTTTTCAGCTGCTCCTCACAATACTTTAAATCTTCCTCTGTGTTAACGCCATAGATTTCACTGGTATCTGACGTCGTGCAAATGCTGATCTTCGCACCCTTCTGAAGTAAAATTTTTGGGATATCCGTCAGATAATATTCTCCCTGCGCATTGTTGTTTTTCAGTTCACCGAGATTGTCAAACAGCAGTTTTGCCCGGAAAACATAAACTCCGAGGTTTAACTCTGTGATTTTTAACTGCTCCGGCGTGCAATCCTTGGTTTCTACCATGCCAGCAAAGCTTCCGTCCTCAGCGCGAATGATGCGGCCATATGCCGGCGGGTCATTCACAACGGCGGTCAGAAGGGTACAGTCCGCACCGCTATTTTGATGTTCGATTACGAGTTTTTCATATGTAGCTTTAGACAGCAGCGGCATGTCCCCGCAAAGGACAAGCACGTCGCCGTCATAGTTCTCAAAATAATTTTTTGCGCAATTGACCGCGTGCCCGGTTCCAAGCTGTTCCTCCTGTACAGCAAAACAGTATTCGGAGGATAGCGCGTCCATGACCGCTTCCTTTTTATACCCGACAACAACGACTGTATCCTGCTTGGGAATAAAATCGATATTATCCAGTACGTAGAGTATCAGCCCCTTGCCGTTTGCCTGCCGCAGTACTTTAGGCAGATTGAAGTTTTCTGATTGCAGGCGTTTTCCTTTTCCTGCACCTAAAACAATTGCTTTCATTTTGTTAAACGCTCCCTTTTTATCATTGATATCAAAGCGGGCACGCGGCCCGCACATTCACTTAATCACGGTTCCTTCTGCTTATAAGGACAAGCCGCAAAAGCTGCATTGCTGCAACTAGCGTGGAAGCCACATAGGTCATGGCGGCGGCTCCGAGCACCTTTTTCGCACCCTTTACCTCGTCTCCCTCCAGAATATAGTAGCTCTCCAACGTGGCGACCGCCCGGCGGCTTGCATTGAATTCTACCGGAAGCGTCAAAAGCTGGAACACCAACACGGCGGAAAACAGAATGATTCCGGCAGTCACCAGTGGTCCAAAGCTAAAAATAATTCCAATCAAAATCAGCGGGAAGGCGAGCGTGGAACCGATGTTTGCAACCGGAAGAACCGCGTTGCGGACTTTAATCGGTATATAGCCGGTAGCATGTTGAACCGCATGGCCGGCCTCGTGTGCGGCCACGCCGATAGACGCGACTGACGTATCGCCATACACGCTGTCAGACAGGCGGATGACATTGCTCCGTGGATCATAATGGTCCGTCAGGGAGCCAGACACACGCTCAATCCGGACATTGCGCAGGCCGTTCCGGTCCAGAATTTGCCGTGTAACCTCCGCGGCGGTCCTGCTGCGGGAAGAAAGCTGCTTTGAATATTTGCTGTAGGTGCTTTTTACCTTGATTTGCGCCCAGAGCGCAATCAGCATGGCGGGAAGCACGAGTATCAAATAGTAATAGTCGTAATAAAAGTATGGCATACAAACCTCCGTTTTGTCAACCTCAAAATAAATAAATGATACTAATTTTTACGCAATTCCCAAAATTGAGGTGGCAAACATGAAATAGATGATGAGGGATACAGCGTCCAGAATCGTCGTAATAATCGGGCTTGCCATGATAACCGGGTCGAGATGAACCTTTTTTGCGATAAGCGGTAAAATTCCGCCCACGACCTTAGCCAGCGTCACGATGCAGAACAACGAGAGGCAAACCGTCAGGGCAATCAGCGGCTGTACCCGGTCGAACAGCATAATCCGCGCGAAGTTGACCACTGCGAGCATGGCCGCTGTCAAGATGCCGACGCGAAGTTCCTTCCAGACCACTCGGAGCAGATCTTTAAATTCCAGCTCGTTCAGCGCGAGACTGCGGATAATAGTCGTGGAGGACTGTGCTCCCGCGTTGCCGCCCGTTCCCATCAGCATGGGAATATAGGCAGACAGTGCTACAACCTGCGAAAGTGTCCCCTCAAAGTGGCGGATAATCAGCCCTGTAAATGTCGCGGAAATCATCAGCACCAACAGCCAGACGATACGGTTTTTCGCAAGAGCGAACACGCCTGTGTCGAGATACGTTTCCTCCGATGGCGCAATCGCGGCCATTTTGTGGAAGTCCTCGGTATTTTCCTGCTCGATGACGTCCACAACGTCATCAATGGTGATGATGCCGACCAGCCGGTTTTCATTATCCACAACCGGCATGGAGAGCAAGTCGTATTTCCGGAACAGAAAGGCAACATCCTCCTGGTCGTCCAGTGTTTTAATGAATTTGACGTTGGTATCCATTAAATCGGAAACCGTCGCATCAGGCTCGCTCAAAATCAGGTGCCGGATCGAAACGGTTCCTTCCAGCTTGCGCTGTGCGTTGATGACGTAGCAGGTGTTGATGGTTTCCTTGTCCACGCCGGTTTTACGGATGTGGTCTAGCGCGTCGGAAACGCTCATTTCCTTTTTTAAATCCACAAACTCAGTGGTCATGATGCTCCCGGCGCTGTCGTCCGGGTACTGGAGCAGACGGTTAATAAGCCTCCGTTTGGCCTCATCCGTATTTTTCAGCACCTTTTTGACAACATTAGCCGGCATTTCCTCTATCAAATCAACCGTATCATCCATGAACAACTCATCTATGATGCCTTCCATCTCATGGTCGGTGATAGATTCTACGATATACTGCTGTGAGTCCTTGTTCATGAAAGAAAAGGTTTCCGCGGCAGTTTCCTTCGGCAGCATGCGGAACAGCCGCAGCATCTTAGCCTGCGGGACTTCCTCTAAAAGCTGACCGATATCCACGACGTTCATTTCCAGCATTTCCTTGCGCGCCGCGGCAAGCTTATTTTCTTCGATTAATTCTAATACTTTGTCAAACATGCTCATCCCCCGTTCCATTCATTTTAAGCCGCATTACGCAATTCCGAGAAAATAGGTGGCGAAGGTGAAATAAATCACCAGTGACAGGGCGTCTACCACCGTCGTAATCAGAGGGCTTGCCATGATGACCGGATCCATGTGCAGCTTCTGGGCCAGCATTGGCAGCATACCGCCAGTGACCTTCGCCAGAATAACAATACAGAACAGGGCGCAGCAGACGGTGAGGGCAACCAATGCATTTACATGATCAAACAGCATGATTCGGCCAAAATTGACGAGAGCCAGCATCGCTCCGGTCACAACCCCTACTCTAAATTCTTTCCAGATGACGGGAGTAATATCCCGAAAGCGCAGCTCGCTCAGCGCGAGGGCGCGGATAATCATGGTGGACGACTGCGAACCCGCGTTGCCTCCCGTGTCCATCAGCACGGGAATGTAAGAGGTCAGCGCGACTACCTGTGCCAGCGCATTTTCGTAGTGCCGGATGATATATCCTGTCAGGGTTGCGGAAATCATGAGAAGCAGGAGCCAGAGAATCCGGTTCTTCGCGAGCACAAGCACGCTGGTTTTGAGGTATGGAGTTTCCGACGGCGTCATGGCGGCCATCTTATGAAAATCCTCGGTATTTTCCTGTTCGATGACGTCCATCACATCGTCGATGGTGATGATGCCAACCAACCGGTTTTCCTTATCCACGACCGGCATGGAGAGCAGATCATATTTTTTAAACAGGGCGGCGGTATCCTCTTGGTCGTCTAGGGTCCGCACAAATTTTACGTTCGTGTCCATGATATCGGAAATGAATACTTCAGGAATATTTAATATCAGCGTCCGGATCGAAACGGTTCCTTCTAGCTTTCGTTGCGCTGTGATGACATAACAGGTGTCAATGGTTTCCTTATCCATTCCAGTTTTGCGGATGTGCTCCAGTGCACCGCCGACCGTCATTTCCCTTTTTAAATCCACAAATTCTGTAGTCATCAGACTGCCGGCGCTGTCCTCTGGGTATTGCAGCAGCTGGTTAATCAGCCTCCGCGTCTTCTCGTCGGTGTTTTTCAGCACTTTTTTTACGACGTTTGCGGGCATTTCTTCGATGAAATCGACCGTATCGTCCAAGAACAGCTTATCGAGTATGGTTGAAACTTCTTCGTCCGTGATAGACTCGACAATATACTGCTGCTCGGTGCTTTCCATGACGGAAAAAACCTCCGCGGCGGTCTCCTTAGGAAGCATGCGGAAAACCATCAGCAGTTTGTCCTGCGGCATTTCACTGAGAAGCTGGGCGAGATCGACATAGTTCATGCCAAGCACCGCTTCGCGGGCCTCCTTCAAACAGTTGCCCTCAAGCAGTTTCAAAATGTTATCAGACATAAAAAAGCCCCTTTCCGGGGACACACGGACAGAGGCCGGATATGCTCATAAAACAGAACAAAAACCAGACACTGCCCCGAGCCGGAAAGCGGCAACGGACAGGGAGAAAGACAGATGTTCTTATCCTGTTTTACATGCACATTCGGCCAGGCATAAAAAAGCGGCCCATGTATTCCCTTTAAAATTTGTACTTCGGTATGGTTCGGATCGCTTGGGATTATCCATAGGCTCACTTCCTTTACAGATGCGGAACAAGGTCCACAATTAATATATACTCATTTTACTACATTTATTTATAAATTGCAATAAAAATCATTTAAATTTACGATGGCTTAACATTTTTCCGTACGGATGCTTTTCAGTAATCTTAATAAAGCCTGGGCGAGTAGTTTGCGGTCTTCTTCCGGGTAATAGAAATGTCCCGAGTGTTTCAGAACAAGCGCTTCTATCAGGTTGGCGCCCAGCGCCTTCTGCGCAGAAAAGAGCGAACGTTTGCTGACGAATTCATCCTCCGCTGAATGCACAATGCAAACGGGGACGCGGATTTCATGAAGCCTGGAACGCACAGAACGGCACAGACGGAACAGGTCGAGATAGCGGGGAAGCCAGGCAGCGTAGCCATACAATGGTGTTTGGGAAATACTGTATGCATCCCGCGCGGCGGTGGAGACCGGGTCATCTTCCTTTACGCGGTTTAGCGCAACCCGGACGGCGTTTATTATGCCGCGGGCGGTCAGCCGGATGTGCAGAGGCATTGCTATGCAAAAAAGTCCGCGAATTCCAGACGGGTTGTCCAAACAGGAGTTGGCAGAGAGAAGACAACCCATGGAATGCCCAACAAGGATGATGTTTTGATATCTTTGTCGCAGCAATTCAATCTGTCGGCTGATGTAGGCCGTCCACTGTTTCCGGCCGTTTTTGGAAAATTCACTGCCGGTTTTGCCGTGCCCGGGCAGTAGGATGCTTACCGCTGAACACCCCGTTTTGTTGATGATGGGAATCAGCGGTTCGAACTGTGCCGGCCCTTCGATTATCCCGTGTATCATCAGCACAACGGTATCCGCACCTTCCACATGGCGTTCTGTCTGCGTTTGAACAATTTCTTTCTGTGCCATCGGCCCCTCCTTGGTCAGTCGTCAGCAATAGGGCTGCCGTTCGTTATTTTACCGAATTCAGTATACCAGAAAAAAGGTTAATCCACAATGAAAAATTGGGAATTACATTTACTTTTTGTCGTTGATTGATTATAATGGAAGCAAGGAAAAGAAAGGAGTGGTCAGGTTGCAATTTGTCCATGTGGAGTACCTGCCGGCCAGGGTAACCCTTGTCATGCACCGGAAAACCTTTCCCGGATGGCATGTGAAGCCGCGCCGCCTGACAGACCATGAGCTGGTATACGTCACAAAAAGCGGAGGCGGATTTGTGGTAGAGGGCGAGGATATCCCAGCTCAAAAGGGGATGCTGTATTATTTCAGCCCGGGTCTGGAAAACAGCGGATATATCCGGGAAGGCGACGAGTTGGAGTTTTACTTCGTCCACTTTGACTGTGAAGAAGTGCTCCCCATCAGCCATTGTTTTTCCATGAAACACGGGGAAATTACAAAAGAAAATTTTGTCCGCCTGCTGTCCTGCTGGAACAAGAAAGAACCGGAAAACGTCTGGCAGGCCAATATTCTGTTGCAACAGCTATTGTTTGATGTCGTCCGCGACAGCCGGCTTGCAGGTATGAATTTTAAAAACGCGCAGCGGTTTGAGCAGCTTTCCGCATATGTTGCGCGGCACTTCCGTGAAAAAATCAGCACACGGGACCTTTCCGCCCTGTTGGGCCTGAGCGCAGTTTCTGTCGGGGCGGTTGTCAAAGAATTCACCGGCATGACGATTGTGGAATACCTGAATCATTACAGGATGCGCAGAGCGGAGGATCTGCTGCTTGCCACCGGCAGCGTATCACGGACGGCAAAGGAGCTCGGCTATGATGATGTTTTCTATTTCAGCCGTGTATTCAAAAGAGTTCACAAAATCAGCCCCAGTGAATATCTCGAAAAATATAAAATTTAGTTTGTAATCGTCCATGTGTTTGCGTTTCTTCTATGGAATTTTCTGCACGGGTGCGGTAAAATGAATTTAAATTTTGAAGTCGGAGGAAAAAGTGATGAGATGGGACAGACAAGAATATATTGATTTGGTAACATTTGGGCAAAGCAAGCGGCCGATGTTTACAGAACTTTTCGGTCCGCTGATTGGGCTGGAGGAGGAGTGGAGAGTACAGGGCGCGTCGGCGGAAGAGTTGGATTTATCGGCGTTTGATTTTGATTATGTCGATCACGTCGAATTTGGAGGCAGCGCAGAAATAATCAGTGGAATCGAACCAAAGGTGCTGGAGGATACGCCGGAATATACCATTTCGACAGACAGCTATGGACGGACCGTGAAATTGATTAAAAGCTCTGCGACGATTCCGCTTCCGATGGATTATCCGGTAAAAAACATGGATGACTGGCTTAAAATGAAACACATGTTTACCTTCCGGGAGGATAGAATAAACTGGGAACAGGTCGAGCAGGCCAAGCGGCTCCAGGAGAAAGGCTACCTGGTCTGGGCGCCGCTTCCAGGCGGGTTTGACCTTCCCCGTCAGCTGCTGGGTGAGGAAAACGTCTGCATCTGCTATTACGACGAGCCGGAGCTGATGCAGGATATCATGTCAACCCTGACCGATACAGCAGTAAAGGTGATTGAACGAATCGGTGAAAAGGTCAAAATTGACAATCTGGCTGTCCATGAAGATATGGCGGGAAAGTCCGGCCCCATGATTGGACCCGCACTGATTGATGAATTTATCAAGCCCTATTATACCGCAATATGGGATGCGGCAAAAAATTATGGCGCAAAAATCTTTTCACAGGATTCCGACGGCAATATGAACGCTGTAATCGACAGCTTTCTTGAATGCGGCGTCAATCTGTTTTATCCGTGTGAACCCGCAGCGGGAATGGACATCGTCCAGCTCCGGGAAAAATATGGTGAGAGAGCAGCCTTCAAGGGTGGTATCGATAAGCATATTCTGCGGCAGAGCAAGGAGGACATCCGGAAAGAGGTGCTCTACAAAACGCAGCTGAAGGAAGGCGTCATATTCGGACTGGATCACCGGATTCCGAACGGAACTCCCCTGGAGCATTACCGGTATTACGTTGATCTCATGCGCGAGGTGCTGGGGATTCCGAAACGGAACAGTGAAAAGAACGCTGCCTTTGTAAGAATGGCATTTTAAAAATGTACCATTTTGCTAGCTGCTCTATGCAGTTGTAGTAGCACCAGTGTCATTCCGTCTGGAGAAAAAGCCCGAGCCGCACAAAACAGGGAACTGTTAGGAGAATTTCCCTGTGACTTCGATGGGCGGTTTATATCGTGCAAAACCCTTAATAACCGTTTTTTACAAGGTAAATGTTATACAAGCAAGAAAGCAGCTCCTGACCGCCTTTTGCAGCAGTGGGATATCCATTCGTTTCCCTGCTGAACGCGAGTGCGCTCGGAGTGCTTTTGACTGGTCGATTTTTAGAACGCACAAAGAACCGGTATTTCCGGTTCTTTTTTGTTTTATTCTATTACGATAGATTGTCCAGCATATTGTCAATAAACACACCATAACCACGCGACGGATCATTGACAAAAACATGTGTGACAGCGCCAACAACCTTCCCATCCTGTAAGATGGGGCTTCCGCTCATTCCCTGTACAATGCCGCCCGTCTGCTCCAGAAGACGCTCGTCTGTGACTTTGATAACCATATCCTTGTAATTGATGGTATTATACTTTATCACCTTTTGGATTTCAATTTCGAATTCTTCTACACGTTCGTCATGAATGTTTGAAAGGATGGTTGCTTTGCCCTCTTTCACCTGATTTTTTGATGCTGCGGGGTAACTGTGCCCTTCGTTCGGCAAGTTTTCCGGATTCAGTACGCCGTAAATCCCTTGATTTGTGTTTTTTTCAATGGTTCCCAGGTCAGTTTTATTTGATTGGAAGATGCCTTTTAATTCTCCAGGCGTCCCTTTCTCGCCTTTTTTTAGGTTAAAAATTGAGGCATTTAAAATAGTCCCTTTTGACACAGGCATCAGCGCGCCTGTATCCGCGTCTGTAATTGGATGCCCCAACGCACCATATTGGTGAGTCGCCTTATCATAAAAGGTGAGCGTTCCAATACCGGCCGTGCTGTCGCGCACCCAAACACCGAGTTTATAGCCTTCCTTCGTATTGACTGGGATAAGCTCCTTTGTGAGATTTTTTCCATCCCGCTCAATTTCAAAAACGAGCTTGTCCCCGTTGCTTCCGGAAACAATCTGGGCAAGCTGCTCCGTCGACTCCAGCGGCAGCCCATTTACAGACAGCAGAATATCCGCGACGCGGATGTCGTAGTCGATTCCCAGATTCACGGTTCGTCCGTCAATTCCCTTAATTTCCGAGGTTCCCACACAGACAAGACCCTGCGTGAAAATTTTGATTCCAATGCTGCTTCCGCATGGGACAATTTCCCGCTGCGGCTGTACGTTGACTTCAACCGTCCGTACCGGAATGATGCCGAACAGCTTTAGATTGACTTCATAACTGCCGGTTTTATCCGCTTTCACATAGGCATCGTCGGCCCCGACAGAACCGTCTTCCTCTAAAACGCCGCCAAAATTGGCGGGCGCGTCAATGGTGTATGGAGAGGAGGAGCGAAGGTTTAAAAGCTCCCCCTCGAATATGTTGATATGGTTCGGATATTTCAAATTGCATTCAAGCGCGAGACCGGCTGCGACGACAGCCAGCAGGCCAGAAAACAATATGATTCTTTTTTTCAGCCTTAGCTTTTTTCTCACTTTCATCCACGCTCCAAACTGGTTGCGGCAGAATTTTTATATGCCGTACTAGTTTTAGATTAACCGCGCCGGCTGGTCATTATCCTAGCAATTATTTCAGCCGGAAGGATAGAAAACCAAGTGCCGCGGTGTGTGCGGAAGAACATGAATTTGGGAAAAAAAGTTTTTTAATTTAGCGCCTGGCCGAATTCATCGAGCGATTTAAATTGATAGCCTTCGCTTTTTAAATCTTTAATTACGCGGTCAAGAACATTTGCGTTATCTTTAGAAACTGCATGCAGAAGCAAAACACAGCCATCGTGGACGCCCTTTTTGATTTCGTTGTACGCGTTTTCCTCGCCCTTTTGTTTATTCGGGTCCCAGTCCATATAGGCAAAGCTCCAAAAAACACTCTTATATCCCAAATCGTTGCTGATAGCGAGGGTGCGTTCGGAGTATTCACCCTTGGGCGGCCGGACATATTTCATATCCTGGCCGAATTTCTGTTTAAAGCTGTCGTTTAAGTCAGTCAGTTCCTTAGCAAGCTCGCCAGCGTCCTTTACCTGTGGCATGCTGGGGTGGTGGACGGTGTGGTTTCCGACGATATGGCCTTCATCTACCATACGCTTGACCAATTCCGTTTCCTTTTCCAGATAAGGACCTGTGATAAAG
>CABSKZ010000078.1 GCA_902478395.1 uncultured Eubacteriales bacterium
GTTATGGCAAGTATTGATTACGAAAACGGAGTATACAGGGTTTACGTTAGTAACGACAGCCTGAAGGAAGCCAATGTGAAGCTGACCCTTCGGTCAGTAGATGTAAAAAATAATGAGGTAGCAGAACTGTATGAGTCCAAAGGTACTGCTATTGCAAATTCAACACAGGTTTTGGCGGAGCATTATGAGTCGTACGGGGAAAATACAGTTGTGGTTGCAGATATATACCATGACGATAAGCATGACAGAGCCTTCTATAGAAAGGGCGCTCTGAATTTGGTGAAAAAAGAAATTGAATATGAAATTGGCGAAAGTAAAATAATTGTACGTGCAAGCGAATATATTCATGCAGTTGAAATCGATGCCTGCGCGCTTCTCGAGGATAATTGTTTTAGTTTAATGCCGGGCGAGGAAAGGTGTGTTTCATACAGAAAACTTGGAGACAAAGACGTGGGGGATATAATCATAACGGCCTATGGATTTTGAAATATTATAGATTTTAATTACTAGGATAAAAACAGGAGACGGCGGAAGATTCCATTTATTTCTTGGGACGTGGGTTTACGCTGTCTCTCGTTAAAAAACTATTTCGATGTGTTTAAAAGAGAAGCGTGAGGTCTTTTTCGTATTTGCGGTTTTACAATTTGTGCAGGTTTCTTTATAAAACGCTGATACCGCCTGCCTTAAAGGGAATTGATTTTTTGGTATTCATTTTTTCTGTCCGCCTGATTGCCATTGTTGGCGGTAATGTCACATGCTGGTATCATTTGGGGGGGAATATTTTAGCAGCGTTTAGCCAAAATTGCTTGGAATCACTGTTTCATAAATGGCTTCCGTAACACTAAAAACGGCCTGCCGCATAAGTCGGCAGACCGTTTGTTTTTTATCGTTTGTGGTTTCCGGCTATCCTTTTTCCGGCATACTGACAGATTAATCGCAGCAGCCTCGGCGGAAATCGTCAATGGAATCAAATTTGCAGTCATCTTTTTCCGGAGGGAAGAATTCGTCAAACGGAAATTGAATTTTTTCAAACAGATCACAGGGACTATCGTCGCTCGACGCAATGCATTCTTTCTGCGGAATGCAGAAGTCGCAGGCTGGAATCAAAAGCTGTACGCTTCTCTCGATTTTCACAATGGAGAACAGGCCGATAGAAACGAATACGCGTTTGCGTTCGCCGCCCAGTACAAGTGGGTCGTCAAAAACCTTGCAAACACATTCCGGAATGGTGGAGAAGTCAATGTCGTCGCAGCAGCAGCATAGTTTGTCGTTGATGTCGACAATCTTTGCAGACAGGCACAACGGGTCAACAACCTCAACTACCGCTTTCGGCATGTTGGTCTTTTTCCAGAGCTGTTCGTCAAAGCTGTCATAGTTGTATTTGGACTCGAATACCTTAGCGGCGCCTTCGGAACCAAACAGAATGACTTTTTTGTCGAATGTCGCAAGACCTTCCACACGGGTAGGTTTGCCTACGCCGAGGAAAGCATCCAGCGTGATGCGGAAGAAGAACTTCAGATCAACCGTGTAGTAGCCGCGGTTAAACGGAACGGGTTCCACATCTGTAGAAGCCAACGGACTCGTTTATGCCGCACAACTTCGATTGGTATGCCTAGTAGATAATCATTAACGCATTAGACAAGGAAAAAAGAGTATATAATATGAAATATTCGATGAATTGAACTAACCATAAGCATTCATTTTTAAATAATCAATATCCTCTTCATTCCACGTCTTACCAGCAAAAAGTCCCAAACTCTTATCATCAAGAGAATATTTCAAAAACAACTCTGTGGTTTCTGCCGGAAAATTCTCAACACACCATACAAACCAGGGGTGCAACGTTTGGGGCAAACCCTGCATAAAAGCTTGGTGCAGGTTCCTTTATTTGCAGTATATTTATCGTAATCTCCGGGAAAATATCTGCCAGGTTCAGTAATATGGCCAGAGTTGCCGTAAGGTTCGGTTTCATTCTCATAGGTGCTTCCTTCCAGACGGCAAAATCCTGTATCATTTTTGTTTCAAGTTTCATCCTCTTACTTCTTTCTTTAACACGATTTTCTGTTGTATTTCCCGTTTGAAATGTATCTGTCCTACTGCTTTTCAACATTGGCAGGCAATACTCATACTGTTCTATTTTGTGGGCGCCATCAATCCTGCCATATTTGCATAAAATCGCAATCCGTCTTTTCGAAATCCTTAAAATTCACCTTTTTTCGTTGCTTTTAAAATATCCATAGCAACGCATACACATATGTTTTCGATATATGTATTATAAAAACATTCATAGAATAATGTCAACATACATATGGGCATATTTGCTGCATTATTAGTAACGAAGAAATTAATATTCAAGAAATAGCGCGGCGGCTCAGACACGCAAAAACTGAAATTACCTGGAGTATTTATGCGCATCTTTATCCAAAATATGAAGAACGAGCGGTTCAGGTTCTCGCTTCTATTGCATGATAATATTTTGTGCAATGAATTGGTTTCAAAAAGAAAAAACCGCTTAACAAAGCGGTTTATAAAAATTCTGGTGGAGATGAGGGGATTCGAACCCCTGACCTCATACATGCGAAGCATGCGCTCTCCCAACTGAGCTACACCCCCATATTTACTTTAGAATACAACATTGTTATGATAGCACAAATCTGCCGTTTCGTCAAGAGAAAATTAATATTTTTTTGAATTTATCCGAGCGCGAGGAACGGATACGCCCCTTGTGAACACGGTTTGAGATGTTATGATCCTGTTGATTTATAATGCCGCACGCCAAACCGCCAAAACACGAAGCAAGGGATGAGAAACAGTAAAGAGATGAGAGGGAGAAGCATATAACCCAGGTTTTGGCTTTTGCCTAGCAAGTATAGCAAAGGGTAGTACTGCGCGCAGGCGAGCGGGATAACAAAAGTTAGAAAACGGAGGATGCCGTTGCCGTATATACTAAGAGGATAGGAGGCAAATTCCCGCGCGCCATCAGTAAAGATATTCATAAACTCCAGGCCTTCCGTTGTAAAGAAGCAAAATGCCGCGTATACCAGAAAAAGGCCGGCAAATATAACAAAACTGCCCAGGAGCATTAAAAACAGCGTCAGAATTTTGTCCCATGACCAATCGATGCCGCTGGCAGGAAGCGCGTAGGCGAACACAATCAGCGACTGAATCAAGCGCCCTAACCGGGAAAAATCGATTTTTGAGGCGAGCACCTGAAAAATTTCGTTGCGGGGCCGGACCATAATGCGGTCAAATTCTCCATTAGAAATGGTGGATTGAAACATATCGAAACCACGCACGAAGCATTCCGCAAGCGCAAACGATGTGGTAACGACAGCAAAGCATAGCAGTACCTCGCTGAAGGAGAAGCCGTCGATACTTTGAAAACGGCTGAACAGAAAATAGATAGCCCCAAAAGCAGAAAACGATACCAGAAACTGCCCCAAAAGCGTCAGGATGAATGAAGCCTTATATTGCATTGCAGATCGTAAATGAATGCTGAAATATTTCAAGTATAATTTCACGTTCTTCTCCTTTCTTCTATCAGCCGCCTTGGATAACAACGCGGCGCAAAGCTCTGTCCATCAGCCAGAAGCCAAGTCCCGCCAGCACAACCAGCCAAAATAGCTGCAGCAGGACGGTTCCGATGGCTTCTAAGCCTGCGAGATTTCCGCTGTATATACGAAACGGCGCGTTTTGCATGGAACCAAACGGCAGTATTTCCATAACTTTTCGAAGTTTGTCAGGCATAAAGGGGAGCGGTACTACCGCGCCGGTAAAAAATTCTCCCACCGTGGCGAACAGCATCCGGATTCCCATTGGGTTCATCATGTAGAAGGTCAAAATATACAGAATCATCCCCATTGCGCAGGTTACCAGCAACGCCAGCAGCATGGAGAGCAAAAACAGCATTGCGGCGAACCAGTCCGGCGGCAGGGAAAGCCCATACGGCGCAGGAAGAAACAGCGCGACCAGGAGAATGGGGAAACACCGCAAAACTGCGCGCGAGGTGCGGTATGCAAGACTTTTGATATACCACATGCCATAAAGGTTCATCGGCCTGCAAAGCTCATACGCCACATTTCCGTTCCGGATGGACTCCAAAATATCATTTTCAACAAACCAGAGCATAAACAGCGTCAAGAAAGCCTGCTGCAACCAAAGATAAGAGGCCAGCGCGGAAAAATCCATTGGCGCGGCGGAAGGGCTGGTCCGGTAAAAAGCGGAAAACATTAGGATATATAAAAATCCCCAGGCGAACTGTGTCGCAACGCCGGCAAGCGCCGCAGCCCGGTATTGCAGGCCGTTGGTAAACCGAATACGGAAAAAACTGATATATTTTTTCATCCTTTCCTCCTTCTCGCATTGCTGGGAAGCCTCATATTTGATAGGCCTGGTAAAGCGCGACGACCATTTCTTCAAGAGATTCTCCATGTGCGGCATAGGTATTTTTCAACGTTTCCAGTTTACCGTCGAGCAGAACGCGCCCTTTGCCAATGAGGATGATTCGTTCCGTCAAGGCTTCGATATCTTGCATGTCGTGGGTGGTCAGGATAACCGTAGTCCCTTTTTCGCGGTTAATGTAACGGATAAAATCCCGCACGGCAAGCTTGGACACCGCGTCAAGCCCGATAGTGGGTTCATCCAGAAATAGTGTTTTCGGGTTGTGCAACAGGGAAGCGGCAATTTCACAGCGCATCCGCTGACCGAGCGACAGCGTCCGGGCAGGCGTCTTCAAAATGGTTTCAAGGTTTAGAAGAGCGGTCAATTCCTCCAGATTTTGGCGGTAGGCCGGTTCAGGAACCTTGTAGATGTCGCGAATCAGCTCAAACGAGTCGATAACCGGCACGTCCCACCACAACTGGGAGCGCTGGCCGAACACCACGCCGATTTCGCCGACATGGCGTACCCTGTCCTTCCATGGTGTTCGCCCGTTGATGGAGCAGCTGCCACTGTCCGGCGTGAGGATTCCGCTCATGATTTTTATCGTGCTGCTCTTGCCTGCGCCGTTCGGGCCGATGTATCCGACCATTTCGCCATCACCAATCGTAAAAGAAACGTCCTTTAATGCCTGCACAGTATCGTATTCCTTATGGAATAGGGCCTTTGCAGCTGCACGGAAGCCCGCTTCTCGGCGGGAGACGCGAAAGGCCTTGCTGATGTTGGACAGGGTTATCATTCCCGCCCCTCCTTCCTTGTTATGAAACAATTTATTTTTACACAGCAAAACAGCCGGAATTTCTGCTTAGACAGAATTTCCGGTAATCTTAGATAATGAAGAGTTTTCTCATAATATCACTTTTATCGGTGTCTGTCAAGAAGCATTTATAACAAGAGTTCATGGAACCTTTCTATCTAGAATTAAAAGCCTTTCATGGCATATGGCTGTTGGAAGACAGCTCCCTGACGGCTTATCTTTCTGAATAGGAAGTAGCCTCCCGTAGCGGTGGCGGACATCCCAGGCTCGTTACAAGAATGATGAAATTGCGTTCACACAAAAATATGCTGCCGCACAGGTGGGGAAGAAGAGGTGGGCTGATTAATTGAGAGCAGGCCATCAACATTGGCGACGGAATTTGACATGGGCTACATACAAGTGGTATAATATGAACACTTAGCAAAGCCGAGTGAAGCGAAGGATGAGCTTAGGAAGTATATATGCCTTTGTGGTATCATATACACAGAAAGTCTTGCAAAGCAAGACTTTCGGCTTTGCCCTTCTGCGCTCTGCGCAGATGTGTGGATTGACGACTTTGCAAAATGCCATTGCGAGCAAGCATTTTTGCTCCATGATAAAATAGCCTTAAAAGGTTATGACGAACAGCGGCAGAGAACATTGAATCATCATTCGGCAAGCGTCAGGACGCTTGCTTGCGGCGTTGCCGCACATTTTACCGTAGTAAAATGCGAATATGGATAAATAACTTTTAGGTGATGTGATATGATATGATACATAAATTTCGGTGGAAGTCCGGTGTTCTGAAAATAACAGCAGTGATTTTGATATGCCTGCTCAATATAGTTGTCGTGACGGCAGAGGATGCGGAGGGGTGTACGCGCGGCGAGGCGGTAAAAATATTGGTTGACGTACTCAAACACAATGGATTTGCCGTCCCAGCGGGACAAGATGTGTTTGCCGATACGAAAGATCCTGCTGCCCAGGCGGCAGCTGCACTTAAACTCGTGCAGGGGGATGAGCACGGACGGTTCAATGAGCAGGAACCACTGAAACTGCAGGATTTGACCGTTATGTTCCACCGGCTGTTCAACCGTTACGCGCCGGACATCTATTATAACACGATGTACATTCACCCGTTTACGGATGGAGACAAAATTTCCGGCTACGCGAAGCCTTCGGTTGATATGATGTCTATCTTCGGCATCTATTTGCCGTTTGAGGAAAATGAGTTCCGTCCGCTGTCCGTTCCGGAAAGCGGGCAGGTCCGGGTTCTCGCGCAATATTGTATGGAACAGATGAAATCCGCACCGCGCAGCCAGGGCGGTGCGATGCCGAAAAAGAAGGTTCCGATTCTGATGTATCATTGCATCAGCCAGCATGAAGGAGGAACGAATCGATATTTATTTGTCAGCCCGAATAATTTTGAGGATCAAATCCGCTATTTCAAGGATAACAACTACCAGTTTCTATTCCCGGAGGAACTGAGCTATGCGGATAAAACACAGAAATCCGTTGTTCTGACGCTGGATGACGGTTATTTGGACAACTACACCAACGCGTATCCGATTTTGAAAAAATACGGTGCGAAAGCAACCGTTTTCATACCGTCTGACTATATCGGCCAGACAGGGTATTTGTCAGCCGGACAACTGAAAGAAATGTCCGACAGCGGATTTGTCCGCATCTATAGTCATGGCAAAACGCATACGGATATGTCAAAAATGTCTGCGGAGGAGTGTGAACGGGAATACCGCGAATCCAATGACCGGATAACGGCAATAACCGGACGGGAGGTTCTGTCCTTTACTTATCCGAACGGGCGCTATTCACAGACGTCGCTGGCACAGGCAAAGCGTTTTTACCGTGTCGCATTTCTGGGACTGAAGGGCAAAACGACGAAGGAGGGCGACCCGCATAGCCTCCGCAGAATCACGGCGGACGGCCGGGAGAGCCTGGAGCAATTTATGAGATGTGCCGGTTGGAAAATCGGCGTGCCGCTCGATTAATCTGACAAGATAGTAAACATTGTTACCGTTCTCGCTCTTCTGTTGTGAGTTTTTATAGCGTTCGGGCCGCAATTTGTGCACCTGCTGGGCGCATGATGTTCAATGCTGGACGGAACTGTTTCGATTATTAATTTTTTCTTAAAACTCGGTTTTCCTGTGGAAAACTGAGTTTTTTTATGGTATACTTTACTGTACGGACAGATGAACGAAAAACAGGAATGTTTGCGGCCTTTTAAAACGGGCTGGCAAGGCATTTTCCAATAAATATCTGTGCCGGAATATCATACAATTTACACCGCCTGAATAAGATTGAAGTAGTGTAACGAGGCGCTGATCTCCCGCAACATTTAGACTGCCCATTATGCACGGTTTGTTGAAAGCTGCAAAGACAAACAGGGTTTGCTGTTTGTACGCCTTTCAAAAATACCTGCATTTCCGGCCTGCTGTTGTGGCGGGAGGAATAGCCGGAGAATCTCCGTTATCAACCTCGTTGAACTGTGCTGCAGTATGAAATTTCCCTGGCCGGAATATTTTCTGCTGTTACATTATAAAGAATGGCGGTGTGGGGTATGATTATGTTTATAAGAAAATGGAATGTGGCATTGCTTGCGGCGATTCTGGTCGTTGCGGTAGTTGCCGTCGGGCTTCTGGGGCAAAACTGGCGGGAAGCGCAGACGGTTTCTATCCCAAGCTTTGGCAAGCGGGTCATTGTCGACGCGGGGCATGGCTTTCCGGATGGCGGCGCGGTGGGAGAACTCGGTATCCAGGAAAAGGATTTAAACCTGAAAATCGCGCAATACTTGCAGGAGTTTTTGGAGCAGAGCGGCACGGACGTCATTTTGACCCGCTCTGATGACAATGGCATTTACGACGTGGAAAGCGGCAATATCAAATCAAAGAAACGGGCGGATATGTTTAGCAGAGAAAAAATCATCAACCAGTCGGACGCAGATGCGTTTGTCAGCATCCATATGAATAAATTTACGGATGCACAGTACAGCGGTCCGCAGGTGTTTTTCTCGAAAAACAATGCGGAGAGCAAGCCCTTTGCGCAGATAGTCCAACAGAAGCTGATATCCACGCTGGAGCCGGAATCGCACCGGGAAATTAAGCAGGCCAATAATGATATTTATTATTGAAAAAAGCGAAGATTCCAGCAGTGTTAATTGAGTGCGGCTTTCTTTCCAACGCGAAGGAAGAAAAACTATTGGTCAGTGACGAGTACCAGCGTCAGGTGGCGTGGGCCATCTATGGCGGCATCATTGAATATTTTGCGGGCAGGTAGGCAGTTTGCCGGCTTTATACGAAGGAGAGAGGTAGATTGAAAAAATTCAAAATCCCATACATCAGCGTGATACCTGTCCTAATTATCGCGTTTTTTCTGTTTAAACTAATTTTTACCACGGAGATATCTATTTCCGGCATTTTTTCAGTGGCGTATTCCTGTATTGCATATTTCGTGTGGGGGCTGGTTTTAGCGTACCTCTTAAATCCGGCGATGGTATTTTTTGAAAATTTAATCCATTCGCAGAAGGATTCGCCCAGGGTTGCGCATGTAAAACGGGGCGGCGTTGTAGCGTTTTTATACCTGCTGATTGCTGGGAGTATCACGATTTTCATCGTGGCAATTGCCCCGACAATCCGCACCGGAGTTTCTGAATTGGTGGATAATATTCCCCGGTATGCTCAGAATTTTGAAATGTGGATAACGGATATTACAAACCGGTTTGACCCGGAACTTGCCGCTACCGTGGAGGAGTATGTGTCCAACGTGTTTGCGACAATGTACAACTGGCTCAAGGGCGTTGTTGATTTTTCGTCCATTGGCGGGGCTGTCACCTCGGCCGTCTCCGTGTCTGCGCAGATGGTAATGCGGTTTTTCTTTGGCATTGTCGTTTCCATCTACTTCCTGATGGGGAAGGAGGAACTGATTACACAGTTCAAACGGTTCTTATACGCCATATTCAGCAAAGCTTTTGCACGGAAAACGGTTGAAACGGGCCGGGAAATCAATGTCATTTTTATGAACTTTGTCGTCAGCAAAATTTTACAGTCGCTGATTATGTTCATCATTGGCCTCATTGTCCTGATTCCGCTTAAGGTTCCGCTGGCGCCGCTTATCAGCCTGATTATTGCGATTACGAACATGATCCCGTATTTTGGGCCGTGGATTGGCGCAGTTCCGTGTGTGCTGCTTGCGATGTTCTATGACCCATGGAAGGCGTTGATTGTCATTATCTACGCGGTGGGCATCCAGATTCTTGACAACCTCATCATCGGTCCGAAAATCATGTCCGACCAGGTGGGAATCAGCCCGCTTTTGGTTATTGCGGGCGTCACCATTGGCGGTACATTCGGCGGGATTTTGGGAATGTTTCTCGGTGTGCCGTTTGTTGCCGTTGCAAAGCTGGTGTTCTATGACCGGTTTGTTGAGAAGCGGCTTAAGGAAAAAGAGGTGGAAATCTAACAAATTGCTGGCGTTTGCCGGAGGCTGTTTCGCGGATTTTGCATGTGGAATGGTTTGTGGAGAAAAAAATTAAAAAAACAGTTGCATTCTGACAGGTTGTGTGTTATAATCTATCTGTTGTTTATGTGTACTTGCATTTAACGCTGTTTTGCTGCGGCAAAATGGTATTAAGATACTGAAAGAGGTGAAAGACAATGAAAGAGGGAATTCATCCGAAATATTCTCAAACTACAATAAAATGTGCCTGCGGTGAAGTGATTGAAACAGGTTCCACGAAGGAAAATATTACGGTAGAAATCTGTTCCAAGTGCCATCCGTTCTTTACCGGCAAACAGAAGCTGGTTGATACAGGCGGGCGTGTTGAGAAGTTCAGAAAG
>CABSKZ010000079.1 GCA_902478395.1 uncultured Eubacteriales bacterium
GCATAGATGCGTCAGGATTTGCAACGGTAACGCGCCCGCCATCTGACGGGAAAGATGTTCACCTGAATTTAAAAGCGACGGTTGCATATGAAACCTATTCCGATGAAAAAGTGTTTCCTGTTACGGTAAGACGTCAATTAACACTTGTAGAGGAATTAGAAGAAGCGAGAGATACGCTCAACGCAGGCGTTATCTTGGGTAAAAACCAGGATGCAGACCATATCTTAAGCGATTTGAGCCTGCTTACTTCTTGGAAACACGGGACTTCTGTCAGCTGGAGTTCTCCGGTTAACTTCATTGAAATATCTGGAACAACCGGCAAAGTTAACGGCAATCTGCTTGAAGAAACGGAAACTGGCAGGCAGGTGACGCTGACTGCTACCATCAGCAAAGCGGGGCAATCCGTGACGAAGGATATCGTACTGACGGTTTTGAATCCGGGTTACATCAATCTTGCTTCCGGTATGAAAACAAGGGCGAGTGCAGAGTTGACGACCAATCTTTCCAACATGGCGGTAGACGACAAGGTACAGACGCCGTGGATTGCCCCGGCAGGGGATAAAAATCCGTATTTGGTGATAGATTTAGGAAAGGAAACAACGATTAACCGGTTCCAGATTATTCAGAAAAATTCAATTGTAAAAGGCTATAAGATTGAAATGTCCCAGAACGGACAGAACTGGTCTGCCATTTTAGAGGATACACGCGGTGGAGAGGGCGTAGCAGTGGATTTGGTTTTGGACGAGCCAATCAAAACCAAATATCTACGGTACTATGTTACAAGCAAAGAAGCGGGTGAGACGGGACTCTATGAGTTCCGTGCCTATATGCGTTACAACGATGGCACGCGCGTATGGGAGGACCTGCAAAGCATCCAGCTCCCAGCGAGCACGACAGCCGATCTGACACTTCCGCTCCGGGGCACGAACGGTTCCACAATTTCGTGGACTTCCTCCGCGGAGGATTCTATCAGCAGTGCCGGGCGTGTAACACAGCAGGATAGCACAAAAACAGTGACGTTGACCGCAGAAGGAACGCTGAACGGGGTAGATAAAACACGGACGTTCACCGTCAAGGTGCCCGGCAAAGGTTCCGGCAGCGGAGGTTCTGGCGGCAGCGGCAGCGGCGGAGGCGGTGGCGGAAGCAACGTCGGAGGCCAGCGCAACGATGATGTAGCTATGCCGGTACCTCCGGTGAATCCGGACCAGCCAAAAGCAATGTTTGACGATGTTCCAGATGGACACTGGGCAAAAGCCTATGTTGAAGAACTGGCGGAAAAAGGAATTGTCAAGGGCGTCAGCGAAACACAGTTTGATCCGGACAGAAGCATTACCCGGGCAGAGTTTGTGACGTTGCTGGTGAATACATTTGGTTTCCATTCGGCGGACGATGTCAGCCGGTTTGTGGATGTGCAGGAAGGCCAGTGGTACGCGGAAGCGGTAGCAGGGGCTGTGGCGAACGGCATCGCAAATGGAATGAGTGAGAACTATTTCGGTGCGCAGGAGGCCATTCGCCGGCAGGACATGGCGGTGATGTTGGTCAATGCGGTGCAAGCTTCCGGCAAGACATTGGGAAATGCAGGAGATTCGATCACCTTCAGCGACAGCGAGGCAATCGCTGTGTATGCCGCAGAGAGTGTCCGGCTCCTTGCAGAAAACAAAATTCTGTCCGGCACGCCGGACGGCGCGTTCCAGCCGGAACGGTCCGCAACACGGGCAGAGGTGGCGAAGGTGCTGAGCGTGCTGTTGGAAACAATCAGGTAAAGGGTGGTGTGACACATGAAACGATTTTTAGCGGTTTTGCTCGCTGTGGCCTTTGTTTTACCAGTGCTGCAGCTTTCACCGTTGACGGGCGGAACGGCGTTTGCAGCCGACCCGAAGGAAATTCCAAAAAAAGAACGCAACCTGACGGATGAAGAATTTTTGGGCATCTGGGACGAAGAAAGCCAGCAATGGAGTGTCGCGCCGCGCATCAACTACAGCTATGACGGTGGTCTTGCGCCTGTAGAAGAGGCCGTGAAAGAGGGCGATTATGAGACTGCATCGGTCCTTTTAATGAAATATTATAAGGAAACCGGGCGTACATTCCGGTTTCCAAGTTCGCGCCGGAACGGGGAAAACAATACGTCGGTCGCACTGATGTGCGACAACGTGTTTCCCCGTGGTTCCCTACAGTCCTCTCAGACAATTACCAGCGAGGAGCAATGGTATGAATTTGAGGTGATGTCAGCGATTAACGCGAAGCTGGACAGCGGCGTAAACCACGCGGCCTACAACTTCATGGGGCGGAAAAAGATGGATCAGGCCGCGGTGTTCAACAGCATGGAAAGCGGCGTGAACGCCCCTGTGCTGGTGATTACTGTGGATGGTGTGGCGCGGGAATATCCTGCAGTAGCGGATACGTATATCCGCGCAGGAGCCTATGCGACAGAGGTGTTCGGCGGTGAAGAAAAGCTCTATGTCAAGGAAACAGGAATGCCGACAGATGACGATACCATGCGGGCTTATGTCCAATTCAATTTTGACGACCTGACAGCGAAGAGCAAGATTCAGTCCGCAGTTATCCGGATGTACGGCTATACGGACGGCCCAGAGGACATGGAGTTGATGATGTTTAACTCCGAGCAGCTTGAAATCAATGAAAAAACGCAGTCTTGGAACACGACCGGCGTAAATTTCTATTCCTGGCAGGGGAAAGAAACCATGGGCCCTTCCGAGTGGATTGAGCCGGCAAACTGTGGCTATGACTATATGGCAAGCCTATTCCGGTTCTGGCGTGCAATGGGGATCCTTGGCGTCTATGAAAGCACGGGGGACGAATACTACGCGGAAAAGCTGATAGAGCTGATTCTGAATTTTTACGAAAACCATGGGGGAGGCGGCCTCCTGCTGGAACCGAAGCAGCGCGGAAACGACACGAACCTGGCAGCAGGTTTCCGGCTGCAAATGCTGGTAGACATGTATCTCTCCCTGATTCGCAGCCCATCGCTCGACGCATACAGCCACTTGCAGTTTGTCAAACTTATTTATGACGATATGGAATTCCTGAATTATCCACAGTGCTTCTGGGGCCACCATGCCAGCGGAAACAACTGGGGCGCGGCAGGAAATACCGGCCTGGCCTGCGGCGTGACGTACTTTCCGGAATTTGATAAGCAGGAAGCGTGGCTGGAAGAGCTGGCAAAGCGCGTTTCCTACCAGCTCGATACGCTGATTCTCGATGACGGTGCGTATATTGAAACCACAAACAGCTATTCAACTACGGTGTTTGCGGATTTCTCCAAATATAAATCCCTGATGAACGATTTGGGCTACCCGGTCCCTGCGTCGCTCGATATGAAAATGAAGCGGTTCGTGTATTCATTTATGAACATGATGGAACCGAATGGATACCTGACGGAGTACGGCGACGATGGCTACGACTTTTCGCAGGATTTGCTCGACAGCATTTATGAGCTTGGACAGGTGTATGACGACCCGTATCTGCTTTATGTCGGCAGCAGAGGGGCGGAAGGCTCCGTTCCGGACCATACGAGCGTGGATTATCCGGACGGGCGGTATACCATTATGCGCACTGGCTGGGGAGAACAGGATTTGTTCTCGTTTGTGATTACCCGTCCGTTTGGGACGCATTCACATAACCACGGCCTGAGCATGACACTCTACGCCTATGGGAGAAGACTGCTGGCGGATACTTCTCAGCGGAGTTACGACAGCGAGACCATCTCCAACTGGCAGCGAATGCGGCGCGTTTCCCATAATGTCATTGAAATTGATGACGATACCGTCTATAAGGGCTGGACGCAGAACACGAATTTGATCAAGGGCGACAGTGACAATATTACCGCGCCGCGGTATGATATTTTTGACGGTTATCACAGGGAAACCAAACCAGAGCCGGGATCGCCTACAGTGGAAATGAAGCGGCGTATTCTCTTCTTGAAACCGCTCAACTACTGGATCGTATCGGACTATGTGGATACGGAGGACCCGGAAACGCCGAAGGAGCACAAGTACAATCAGGTTTGGCATATGGCGCCGCAGGCAAATGTGCGCATGAATCAATCGACAGGAATGTTCTATTCCAACTACGGCACGGGGGCAAATTTACAGATTGTTCCCGCCGATCCGGAAACACTGGAAAAGAGCATCGCGACGGACGGATATATGGGAACGAACAACCACAAATACGCTTCCTATGTGAAACGTTCAACAGACGACGTGACATTCGATACCGTGCTGTTTCCGCTGCGGGAATACAGTGAAGAATCTACCACTGTGGAGCGGCTGGATATGGGCGTGCCCACAACCACGGCCAGCGCAATGAAGATAACAACAAAAGAGAATATGACGGTTATGAACACGGGCTATTACTACACCTCCTATGAGGCGCAGCGTACTAACCGGATGTTCGCCTCCAATGAAACGGATGCAAAAACCGCGTTTATCAATATCAATAAAAACGGCGATATGGATTATGTTATGCTCAATGAAGGAACGAAACTAGTGCGCAATGGGCTGGAACTAATCAGCGCACGGGCACCGGTTTCTGATCTGTCGGTAGAGTGGAAGCAGGGCGAGCTTGCGGTAAATTCCTCCGTATCAAACAGTGCCAAACTCGGCATTGTTCAGATTTATGCGCCGGATGAAAACGCGTCGGTTACCTACAACGGCGGTCCGGTTCAGTATAACCGTGACGGGGCCTACATTATTTTGAATCCCGCCGAGCCGAAGCTTACGGCGCAGGGCACACAGAATGCGGCTGTTGAACGGTTTGCGTATAGCATTCCGGTCAATACCGGCGCACAAATGCAAACGGTTGCAATCCGCAACGATAATGCGGACAATATCCTGACGGTTTCGGGCGGTCTGACAGGCAGTTTTCAAATCGGACAGAGACGGGAGAACGCGGCGTTAGGTGCAAAGGCGGAGGCATCCTCCAATCAGGCGGCAAGCGGAGCGCTGACAGACGGCAAACAGCTTACCTCTTGGACTGCTTCAAACAATTCGTATCCGCAATCGATAGAACTGGACCTCGGAAAGATATGCGAGGTCAGCGATGTGGAGATTCAATGGAACAGCCATCCATCCGGGCTTGGCAAATATGTGTACCAGCTTTCGGTAAGTGAGGATGGGAAAAACTATACACGGCTGAAGCAAAACGAAACAGCAGGCAAGAGCAGGGATATGGTGCTGAAGCCTGCCCGTTATATCCGGCTGGAGATACTGGACAATACCTTTTTCACGCAGGCCGGTATTTCTGAAATCGCAGTGAACACGCCGGGCAGTATCAACACGGATTCCGGCAGCGAATGGAAAGCAGTGTTTGCGGCTGGGCCGGAGGGCGGGGAGCTTTCCGCGCCAATGCGGCTGTCATTTGAGGGAATGAAGGATAAACAGTTTGGTATGGTAGATCGCGACGGGACTGTCACGCCAATTACGCAGGAATTGACAGATGACTCCGCGTCTGGGTTAGGCACGAATTCAGTGGCAAAGCTGGTTTCCGGAGATGATGTAATTATCTGGACAAAGAACACAGGTAATTTTGTTGTTTACGGTGATGCTTCCAAGGATGACGGCAGCAGTGACCTAGACCCGGATGAAGGCGGAGGACGCCCGAGTGGAGGCGGAGGCTCCGGTGGCGGTGGGGGCGGCGTTGTAACGCCAAGCGCATCGCCTGCGCCAACGGCATCCCCAACAGCCTCACCCTCGTCAAAACCGCCGGTTGAGAATCCGTTTACGGATATTGAAACCCATTGGGCGAAAGACGATATTTTAGAAATGGTGGAATCCGGTGTCGTGAAAGGTGTGACGGATACCTCGTTTGAGCCGGACCGCAGAATTACGCGCGCGGAATTTACTTCTCTGGTCGCGCGGGCGAACGGGCTTGCGGCAGAAAGCTATGAAAACCTGTTTGCGGATGTAGATGGCGGGGCATGGTACGCCAGAGAAATACAGGCGGCATATAGCGCTGGCCTTGTTTCCGGCAGTGACGGGCTGTTCCGTCCAGATGACCCAATAACGAGGGAAGAAGCGGTAAAAATTCTTGTGGCTGCGTGGGAACGGAATGAAGCCGTGGAGAGCGGCGGTGCACTGGAATTTGCCGATGCGGATTTGATTTCATCATGGGCGGCTGAATATGTGGAAAAGGCTGTCCGAATAGGTTTGGTACAGGGAGATGAAAACGGGAATTTTAATCCGAAGAAATCGACCACCCGTGCGGAAGCAGCGGTTATGATAAAACGGACAATGAAATAAAATAACGGAAACGGCCCCGCAGCACTGTTTGCTGCGGGGCCGTTTATGCGTCTTCCTATCTATGAGGCGGGATACCGATGTAATATGGGGATGCGGAAGAGTCCCGCTGCAGCGGATTTATTTCCTGGAGTTTTCTATCAAACGATATCGGTTTTCCGTTTTTTCATCTATTGCGGAAAGAATATTCTCCGTCTTCATATCGCCGAATGGGAGCCGGTAAGTATATTGCCTCCCTGACGTTTCCTCCAGAATCAGATGCGGAACGCCACCGATAGAACGACATACGATATCGTTAAGGTTTTTATATTGCTGAACATAGTATTCAGGGAACCAGCGGGAATTCCCGCTCAGATAAATGCTGTTTTCAGACACGCGAACCAACGTTGTGCCGCTTGTGGATATGAGAAGCAGAAGATAGACCATCAAAACGGAGGAGGCGGCGAAAAGAATCCAAGCTAATTTTTTGGATGGAGCGAGATTTATGTTACTATTGAGCGCTACATTGAATTCAGTAAACCCATCTTCGCCCATCGTTTTTTTCAGATAGTTGAGATAGAACTTCTTTGGGAGGGTTAACAGAGGCAAAAAAAGTAAGGAAGCGTAAAAATCTGCCGGAGGAACCAGATAATAAAATGTGCCGGAATCTGTTTCAAATACAAACGGCCCTATAAATGCTAAACCAACCCATAATATACCAAAAAAGGCCAGCAATAGTGATGTGGTAGTAATGAATTTTAAAATATACCGTTGTTTGCGGTATTCCTGGCGCATGAATTTGATATCTTCCTCGCTGTACTGTGTCCACCTCTCCATTTCGAACACCTCCACTGACGGGTTGAAGCTTATTAACGGAATGTAATTTATCTCTAGTATACCAATATTTACAAGATTCGTCAAGCGCGGTTATCCAGATAAATGAATAAAAGGACAGCAGATTCAGATGGGTAGTGGGAAGTTTTTAATATTGGCTAGAGCGCCTGTGTGGTGCTGTATCGAACCGCTTGTATTCCGAGAGGCGAACGGCAATACCCAAAACTGCTGCGATATTCACTGCAAGGCTCACGGCAAAAGAGGCCCAGCAGAGTTTACTGGTTCCGGAATTGCAGCGGCGTGATGCCTTCATTTTTCTTGAATACAAAGCCGAAATAACTGAAATCCCGAAAGCCGCAGCGCAGCGCAATTTGACGGATAGATAAATCCCTTTGCCCTATGAGCAGCGATTTTGCCTTCTGAAGGCGCAGGCGCGTCAGATATGTAATTGCCGTCGTGCCATACGCCTCGCGGAACAGGTGGCAGAAGGTATAACGGGACAGCCCGGTTTGACCGGCCAGCTCATCCAGTGAAATATCCTCCCCATAATGCTGTTCCATAAAAAGAATAGCGGGAATCAGGCGGTTTTGCAGTGTGCGCTCCGGTGAAAGCCGGTTTAACTGGCAGTGCAGGGAGATTATTAAATCGTAGAGCCGGGCGGATACCGCTGCGGCATTATACGGATTTAATGCGGCGCAAGCCTCAAGCTGGCGATAATCGGATAAAACGGGGTGCAGGGAACCAGGATGAAACAGGTTGTAACCATTTTGTGCGAAAAGACGGCACAGCATATTCCCTGCGGTTCCGTTCCAGGTGATCCAATGGTTTGTTAGAGGATGCTCGTCGGCGCAATAGCTGTGCGGGACGCCGGCTTCGAACAAAAAGCAGCAGCCGCGTGACAGCGGAAATGTTTCTCCGCCGCAGGTGAAACTTCCGCTTCCGTTTGTGATGATGGAGAGCTGGGCGTGCCTCCAGCCGTTAGGGCGGGAGATATCCTCCTGGTCTTCCTGCGTACCGATTCCGGTTAGATAAAAGGGAAGTTGTTTGTCCTGTTCTGTTACTATCGGATAAAACATGGCTGTTGCCTCCGCAATATATTTATATCTTTTGCAATTTTATAATATTTACAGGTACTTTTACCTATATTATAATAACAATATCACCAGATTGCAACAGATATTATTATTTTGCCAAAACGGCTGTGAGGAGGCTGAAAAGTGAAAGAATTTGGACCAATTAATCCCCAATTCCCTCATTTTTTGCATGGGGGAGACTATAATCCTGACCAGTGGATAAAAACCCCGGAAATTTGGGACGAAGATATGCGGCTAATGAAGCTGGCGAACTGCAACGCTATGAGCATCGGTATCTTTTCGTGGGCAACATTGGAGCCGGAAGAGGGGAGGTTTGACTTCAGTTTTCTGGACAGAGTTATGGATCTGTTGGCGGAAAACGGTGCGAAAGCGGTGCTTGCCACGCCGAGCGGCGCGCGTCCTGCATGGCTTAGCCAAAAATATCCGGAGGTGCTTCGGGTCAGCGAGGCCCGCCTGCGGAACCTGCACGGGCTTCGGCATAACCACTGCATGACGTCGCCGGTCTACCGGGAGAAAACGCAGGCCATCAACCGCCTTTTGGCCGAACGGTACCGGAATCATCCTGCACTTCTGGTCTGGCACGTCTCGAACGAATACGGCGGAGAATGCCACTGCGAGCTGTGCCAGCAGGCGTTCCGCGAGTGGCTCAAACAAAAATACGGGACGCTCGACAGGTTGAATGATGAATGGTGGACACGGTTCTGGAGCCATACATTTACATCCTGGGAACAGATTGAGTCTCCCTCGTCCCGCGGCGAATGCCGTCTGAATGGCTTGGCACTAGATTGGAAGCGGTTTACAACATACCAGACGGTAGATTTTATGAAGAACGAGATTGTGCCTCTGCGTGAGCTGACGCCGGATATCCCAATAACGACGAATTTTATGGGAACATATGAGGGGCTGGATTACCATAAATTCAGCAGCGTCATTGACGTGGCATCGTGGGACAGTTATCCGTTATGGCACCACCCTGCGGGAAATGACAAAATTGCGATGGAAACGGCTTTCGCACACGATTTGACGCGGATGGTCAAAGACGGGAAACCCTTTATGCTGATGGAGAGTACGCCCAGCGTGACCAACTGGGGCGTCATGAAATTGAAACGGCCAGGAATGCATCTGCTGTCCTCCCTGCAGGCCGTCGCGCACGGTGCGGATACGGTGCAGTATTTTCAGTGGCGCAAAAGCCGCGGTTCCTGTGAACAATACCACGGAGCAGTCGTTGACCACGCGGGACATGAACATACGCGCGTGGTCCGGGAAGTGACGGAGTTGGGCAAGATTTTAAAGCAGCTGGACGGTCTCATCGGTACAGGTGTGCGGAGCGAGGCGGCCATTGTGTTCGACCAGGAGAACCGCTGGGCATTTGAGGGGACACAGGGCTTAACAGGTATAAAAAAGCAGTATGAGCAAACGGTGAAATCCCATTATTTCTCCTTTTGGAAAAATGGATTGAATGTGGACGTCATCGATTCCGGGCAGAAATTCACACCATATAAAATCGTATGTATCCCGGTGCTGTACATGCTGAAGCCCGGTGTAAGCGAAAAAATCCGGGACTATGTAGCTGCGGGCGGGACGGCTGTAGCGACCTATTGCACTGGAATGGTCAATGAAAACTGCCTGACCTATCTTGGAGGGCTGCCTGCGGGAGAACTTAAAGACGTGTTCGGTATCTGGGCGGAGGAGATTGACGTACCCTATGAGGAGGAAATCAATTACGTGGCGGCAGAATCCGAAGAACTGTCTGGCAAATGGCGGGTCAGGGGTATTTGCGAATTGATTCATGCGGTGACGGCAAAGACGCTGGCAG
>CABSKZ010000080.1 GCA_902478395.1 uncultured Eubacteriales bacterium
ATAAACATAAGCATTTTAATGAATGAGTTCCCCGCCTGTTATTTCTTGCCGCCATCTATCAAGATGCGGAAACGTGGCGTTAGGCAGCATACGTCCAAAACAGATATTTATTAAGGAGACGGCCTTTTGGCTGTCTCCTCCTGCGTAGCGTCCTCAGCGTCGGGCGGCATTCCCATCATCCGCAGCGACAGGTTGTAAATCATGTCCTGAACGCCTGAAAGCAGAGTTTCAAGTGCCTCTTGGTCGCCCGAAACCGCCTTTGCAATCATTTATTTCTCTGAATCAAATTGTTTCATCTTTACACCTCCTGTTTTATTAGACTCCGCAATGGCATGGTTGTGACAAAATTTGCGAAAATAATTTTTAAGTTTATAGCGCCTGCTCTGGTTCATCCAAAACGGAACTGCCGCCGGATTATGCCCGAAACCAATACCCGTCCCACACAAAGTCATAGTTTTCGTTTTTGTTACAAAAGTATGAATCCTGTTGAAAAATAACGGTTTTTGGAGTATAATAAACGTAACACGTTTGTGAACGCCCCCGCGGGGATGGCGGTAGCACAAAATTTTCACTTCCGGCTGGCAATTCATAAACCGTTTATACTACAAGGGCATCTATTTACACGAAATTCACCCGTCGTTTCACTTGGCTTTGCTAAGTGTTTCTATTCACATTCTCATCTTACGACGGTAAAACGGGCGGCAGCACCGCAAGCAAGAAGTCTGACGCTTACCGAATAATGATTCCATGTTCTCAAAAGTGAACGCTTTTGGCATTCGGGCGGCGGAGAACGCCGCCGTTCTTCAGAACCTTTTGAGGTTATGATACCATAAATCCGAAGGATTTTGGTATCATTGTGTATGTTCGTTTCCAAGCAGCGCGAGGAAAATTTCACACACGCGATAGATTTCCCGCCGGAGGCGTATAATAAAAATACCGGATTGATAACTATATCATCGATTAGACTGCATCAGCAGGGAAAGAGGGCTCCATGGAGGATATTCAATCAAAAAAAATACTGATGACGTTGATGCGCCTGCAAATCGGCGGCGCGGAAACGCATGTGCTGGAACTTTCTTTAGAATTGAAACGTCAGGGCTTTGACGTCGTCGTCGCCTCCGGCGGCGGCGTGTACGAAAAGAATCTGGCGGAAGCAGGCATCCGCCACTACAAAGTCCCCATGTATACAAAACGTCCGATCAAGATGCTGCAATCCTTGCGCAGCCTGCGCCGGATTATCAGGGACGAACAGATTGATATCGTTCACGCACACGGGCGGATTCCGGCATTTTTAACAGGTATTCTCCGCCATTTTATGGATTTCACCTTTGTTACAACTGCACACTGGGTTTTCAATACAGGACACGGCCTGAAATACGTTTCGGACTGGGGCGAAAAAGTGGTTGCCGTCAGCGAGGACATCAAAACATATCTCATGGTTAATTACCATATCAACCCGACGGATATCTACGTCACCATCAACGGTATCGACACCAACCGGTTTTCGCCTGAGGCGGACTGTTCCGGCGTCATCCAGGAGTATCAGCTGTCGCCGGAAAGCAAAAAAATCGTCTATATCAGCCGCATGGATGAAGACCGCGCACTGGTCGCGTTTCATCTGGCGGAAATTGCTCCCGCACTGGCACAGGAGATTCCCGGCCTCGAAATTATCATTGTTGGAGGCGGCAACGTACTCGACAAACTGAAGGAGCTGGTGAAAGGCATCAACCGCAATGCCGGACGGAATCTGGTCACCCTGACTGGAAGCCGGACAGATATCGACCGATTTGCAAATCTCGGCGATATATTTGTCGGCGTCTCGCGGAGCGCGCTCGAGGCCATGGCCTGTGCCAAACCGGTTATCGTAGCGGGAAACGAGGGCTATATTGGTATTTTTGATGAGGACAAGCTCGCCGCCGGAATCGAAACGAACTTCTGCTGCCGCGGACTGGAGGCTTCTACACCGGAACGGCTGCAGGCTGACATCTTGAAATTGTTTGCAAATCCGCCTGAGGAAAATCAGCGTCTTGGAAATTACGGCCGGGAGCTGATTATTCATGATTATTCCGTATCCCGGATGGCGGGCGACGCAGTCCGCATGTACCGCGCCGCGGTGGATCCCAAACGGTGGGACGCGGTCATCTCTGGCTACTATGGCTACGACAATTCCGGCGATGAAGCCCTTTTATATGCTATGATAGAAAATCTTCGCGCGATTAAGGATGATATCCGGCTTTGCGTTTTGTCAAAATCCCCCAAAAAGACTGCAAAGGAATACGGGGTCTACTCCATCAACCGGTACCACGCGCTTGCGTTGAAAAAGGCAATCAGCTCCGCAAAACTGCTGATTTCCGGCGGCGGCAGTCTCCTGCAGGATGTGACAAGCAGCAAATCCTTGTGGTACTATCTTGCGGTAATTAATTGCGCAAAGAAGCAAGGGACGCGGGTAATGGTGTACGCCAATGGTCTCGGACCGATTCTGCGCCCGAAGAACAGGGAAAAAGCACGGCTTGCGCTGTCCGGTATCGATTATATCACCCTGCGGGAAAAAACTTCCGCACAAGAATGTGAACATCTGCAGATTCGGGCTAAACAGACGGAAATCACCGCCGATCCTGCCCTTACAATCGTTCCGGTGGAAGAGGCGCAGGTGCGGCAACTGCTTCTTCAGGAGGGAATCGGCCAAAACACAGGTTTTATCGGTGTATCGGTCCGCGGCTGGAAAAACTGCCGCCGCGACTTTGTAGACGCCGTAGCCGGCGCTCTGGCGGAAGCCTGCAAAAAATATCATTTGACGCCCCTTTTCATCCCTCTGAAATATCCAGATGATTCCGGCATTTCAGAGGAAATTGCGGCGAAAACCGGAATGCACTGTTATGTGCTGAAAAAGCGGTACGGCGCAAGGGAAATCGTTTCTATCGTTGGCCAATGCCGGGCTATGCTTGCCATGCGGCTGCATTCATTGATATATGCCGCCAATATGTTGGTTCCTACGGTTGGCCTGTCCTATGACCCGAAGGTCAGCGGCTTTATGGAATATCTGGGGCTGGAAAACACGGTCAGCGTGGAAACCATGACACAGGAGGCGCTTGCCGGCCAGCTAGAGACCGTACTGGAGAATCATGATGCAATACAAATGAAACTGCAAGCAAATATTGCCCTGCTGAAAGAAAAAGCGGAAAAGAATGCGGAAATCGCCTATTCGCTGATGCGTGAAGCCGATTGCGAAACTGCTCAGAATCGCAAGGCCGGGCAGAAAGACTGAGGAATAAAACTTTATGAGGACAATGGGAATCGACTATGGGGACAAACGCGTCGGAATCGCGCTGTCAGACCCGCTTGGCATCACGGCACAGGGGTATGGCACGCTGGAAAACACGGGCGGAAAAAAGCTGTTTGAACAGATTGTGACGGTTGTAAAGGAAAAACAGGTCAGTCAAATCGTAGTCGGTCTGCCTAAGAATATGGATAATTCCCAGGGTTTCCGTTCAGAGGCAACGCATGCGTTTGTGGAACGGCTCAAAACTTATACGGACGTTCCAGTTACACTGTGGGACGAACGGCTGACGACGGTAGAAGCCCATGGTTATTTAAATGAAATGGATATACGTGGAAAAAGGCGGAAAGCGGTGGTAGACACGGTCGCCGCCTGCCTGATTCTCGAAAATTATTTGAGGGGCCGGGGATAGAAGGAAAGAGAAAAAGGGTATAGCGTCTCTAAAAGACAGTTTAAGATGCTGTTTTTTCAGACAGAAAAGCACAGGACAGCCCTTTCAGTCAACAGTTTAGAAATCGGTCGTTGAAATAGGAGAGATGTTCGCCTGATACTTGACAGGCTATACCTGAGGAACCGGAGGTCATTATGAAATTCAAATTTGTCAAATCAATCTCAATCATGCTGGTGGTGCTTTTCTGCACCGCAGCGGTCTGCAGTGCGGCGGGCACACAGTATTTTTATGACGGGGCATGGCATCCGTACAGCGGCAATCCTTTCAGCTTAAATGTCGGCGGTCAGCAGCTTTCGCCTGAAATGCCGCCCATCGTGTTTGAAGATTATTCCGTCGTTCCCGCGCGGGACGTGTTTCAGACGCTGGGCGCGGAGGTCAAGTGGAACGCCGAGTCTGAAACGGTAACGGTGTCCATGACCGGTAAAACCGTAAAACTGAAGATTAATTCCAAAATAGCCACAGTAAACGGAGAAGCGGTTTCCATGCCGATTGCGCCTAAACTGATAAACGGAAAAACCATGATTCCCGTCCGTTTTGTTGCTGAGGCTTTGGGCTTTGCGGTAGAATTTGACAATAAAACTGATACAGTGATCATTCAAGGGAAAAAGGAAGGCCCTTCCCTCCTGTCGGTCAAAACGACAAAAAATAAAGAAGGCACCGCGTTGTTCGTCGAAGTCCAAACAGACCGAGAGGAACTGGAATATACCAGCTTCACAATGCCGGATCCAGACCGCCTGGTGATTGATATAAAAAACGCGGTAAATAAAACCGGAAACAGTGAAATTCCGGTGGGTATTGGAAATGTCTCCAAAATCCGCATCGGACAGCACGAGGATAGCGTCCGCATCGTAGTTGATATGACAGAGAACCCCGGATATACCGTGGAAAAATCGGGGAATTCTGTTGTTGCAACGGTCCGCCTTAGCCAATCGGCTTCCCAACCCACTGTAAAGCCGACCACCTCCCCCAGTTCAACCGAGTCTGCAAAGCCTTCCGCGCCGCCGGCTTCACCGCCTGCTACAAAAGCTCCAATTGAAGCGCAACGCTATGTAACCATCGACGCCGGGCACGGCGGAACGGATCCCGGCGCGGTCGCAAAGGACGAGGATGGCAATATCATTGCTGCTGAAAAAGATATTAACCTCGCCGTGGCGCTAAAGGTGCAGGCACGGCTGGAAGACGCCGGTGTAAAGGTACATATGATTCGCACAACCGACACCTATGTAGATTTTCAGCAGGTTGGCTCGATCGCAAATGAACACGGTACTACGCTGTTTGTCAGCATTCATACAAATTCGGTGGACGGCGTTCCGACCGCAAGCGGGATAGAGACTTATGGATTTCTCACGGGCGGCACTGAGGTCAATGGAATGACAAGCAAACAGCTCTCTCAAAACATTCTCGACGAACTGATTTCCGCGACAGGCGCCAAAAACAGGGGCGTTCGCGACGGCAGCGGTCTTGCGGTCGTCAGAACAAGTGCCATGCCCGCAACGCTGGTGGAATTGGGTTTCATCACCAATGCGGACGAACGATTGAAAATGATGAGCGATGAATACCGTAACATTCTGGCTCAGGCTATTGCGGACGGAATACTCAAGTCGCTCGACCAGATGGGAATATAGAGAAAGCGGGCAACGATGTTTCAGTTTGAAACATCGTTGCCCGCTTTGCTTCCATCCGATAACTTAGAGCTTCATCAAGCTTTGTATCCGCTTTGTTTTCTGTTAATTTTCATTCTTCGGTTTAAGATAGGCAGTCAGTCGCATATAATCGTTACGAGGGCCAATAAATTGCCCCTGTTATAAAAAACCGAAAGGACGATGTAAAATGGCGCAGACTGTAATGAATTTAAATAATGTGTGGGTACAGGAAATTTCCCCCTTAAACCTTGCATTTGTGGAATGTGACTGCCCAAAACGCGACGCTGGCTATCCAAATTATTTTAACGGCGGCTTTTTTGCAGAGCTGGCCGGAGGAAAAACCGTCCCCGTCGGAAACTTGGCAAATAATGGGGTTATTCTGGCCCAGTCGGTCGATAATGAAGACTGGATTAATCTGTCGAACAAAAAGCTGACTACAGTCGTAGTCCTAAAGGATGGTTCCGCCTCGCTGCAAAGCACAAACCGGCTTGACAATATCGCCAATTTAAAAACTGCCATCAGCGGCATCCCAATCATCATCGACGGCAAGGCCGTCAGCCTTGCCAATATCAAAAAAGAGGGCTACTTTGGCAGCGAACTATATGATACCTGGCACAGTTTCCTAGGGCTACGGGAAAAGAAATTGGTATACGTTGCCGCACAATGCGATTTTGACCAAATGGTCTGGATTATGGTCGCGCTTGGTATTTATAACGCAATAAAACTTGATGGCGGAGGAAGCTTCATTCTGTACAACGATCGCATCATTGAAGTCACCTCCGGGAACCGCCGAATCAATAATGTCGGCCTATGGGGTTAGATTCCTTAAATTAGTTGAAAGCACCACTTCCGTTTTGTACTATGATGAAAAATGGGAATCAACTGTTAATAGATTTTAAATAGGAGGTTATGAAAGATGAAAATTTTTTTAGATCCTGGGCATAACAATTCCGGCGGGGATACGGGAGCGACAGGAAACGGACTAAAAGAACAGGATATCACATTTGAAATTACAGTTAAGCTCAAAAAACTGTTTGTTGACCATGGATATCAGGTCAAAATGTCCCGCAACGCCTCTACTGATAATGTAGGAGATGGTTCCTTAAACGACAGTATTCGTAAACGCTACCAGATGTCGAACGATTGGGGCGCCGATTTATTTATTTCGATTCATGTGAATTCTGGTGGTGGAACTGGCGCCGAGACATTGATTTATTCGACCGGAGGAAAGGCCGAGAAATACGCCTTGCGAGTCCAAAGTGCAATTGTGGATCAGCTCGGTTTAAAAAACAGAGGGGTAAAAGTACGGTCCGATTTAGGTGTCCTTCGTGGAACCACTGCTCCGGCGATTTTGGTGGAGACTGGTTTCATTGATAACGCCGGGGACGCAAAGCTTCTGAGAGAAAAACAGCAGGAGTATGCGGACGCGATTTTTGAGGGAGTGACCGGCAAAAAACCACAATATGTTAAAGAGCTGACTGATATCAATGATATCGTCTGGGAGTATGCACACCGGGGAATTGTGACGGATTCAGAAGGTATGAAGGAAGCGATGAAGGCGGCGCCGGAGGGCAGACTGTATTGGCTGGCACGGAAAGCACTGCAATATATGCGGGAAAGAAATATATAACGAATCGGTTATGAAGCTTCTAACACATTAAGTTCAAAATGCACTGAAGCAGATATTTTCAATAAGAATAGCAAAATTCGGCATCTAGATACCGAAAGTTTCAGCGTGACATCTACCAATTGTATGAGAACTTATATCTTGGCCGGGCAGGACATTTAACACCAATCGAGAATCCAGAAGTATTTCAACAGGCAAAAAATGAGAACGGAGGACAGCGGCATGGAGGTATTTTTCTACAAGACAACTATCGGATATATCGGTATAGAAGAAAACGGAACGGCAATAACACGGATTTTCTTCCCAAATAAGGGTCAGGATATTAACTGTGGAAAAGAAACAGAACTAATCCAGGAAGCGGGCAACCAGTTGGAAGAATACCTGACGGGAAGGCGCAGACAATTTGATTTGCCGCTTGCCCCAAAGGGAACAGAATTCCAAAAGGCTGTTTGGAACGCGTTACTGGAAATTCCGTATGGAGAGACAAGAAGCTATAAACAAATTGCGGAGCAAATCGGAAATCCCAAAGCGATGCGGGCAGTCGGGCTGGCTAACAACCGTAATCCCATCGTAATCGTGATTCCTTGCCACAGGGTGATTGGGACAGACGGCCGTTTGGTCGGTTATGGCGGAGGGGTAGAGTTAAAACAAAAATTGTTATTACTTGAAAGGCATGAAGGCGTAGCCATAGATGGGTAACCTGGTTCAGCTACGTGGTTTAGCGCGCTGAAGCATATGAGATGGTCCGCATTGCCAGAAACGATATTTAAGGGCTCCCCTTGGAAAGGAAAGTCTTGCGAATATAGCCTCACCTATTTTTTGAATGGCTGGGCCATCCATAACACGAGGACACTCTAATTCCGCATTTGGATGCAATACAGACATCCAAAAATTTATGACCTTTTAGGTACGGATTTTCCCTCCAAAGAGGGCCGATGAGGACGAATGCCTGATGCCTGCCAGGATAGAATATGTTTTTGGCGTACCTCCTCCGTCTAGCGAGGCAGGCTCGGATTCAATACGGTGTGGTACCTCGCCATGTACTTTTTCGATGGTAGGTTATACCACTGAAAAACTTCGTGAAACCCGCTGTTTGAAAATGTGGGGAGAGACTATCTCTCTGGATAAATCTTGATTTTGTTATAGTTGCCCTATTCGTAGGAAGCGAAATTCGCACGGTTAAAAGGTAAAGTTCCAGCTATCAACCGAAGGCTGCTAGGTTCAGCGTCTGAACCATTGCCCTTACCGGAACAGCGAAGTTGCTGCACAGCCAGTTTTTTTCGTCTGGAATGTTTTCAGAACCATAGAATAAATCTTCCGCCAGCCGAATGTGAAAACCGAGTATACTGCGCCTCTAGCTGAACCACGTTTGTCCAAACAGGGCCTGAAACTATCATCCTTTCTGGTTCTATTTTCGCGCGCGGGTATATTTGATTTAATATGAATAAGGAAAAACTATCGTTCCCTGCGGCTTTAAATCTAAACTCCTTCGTTTCTGCCCTAATACGTAATTTATTATAGCCGGTTTTGGTGCAGACAACTGCTGTCATATCATTATCATGCCTCTAGATTAGGTGAAACTCTGCAATTTTTGACGCAATCATCTGTTAAACAGCGCGATACCATGCAGCTATAAATTGAAAAGAGGAAAAGTATGAAACACAGAATCGCAAAACGAAGGCTTGTGACGTATTGCGTCAGCTTTCTTGCCTGCATCCTAGTTGTGATATACGCATTTGATAAATCGCTTGTCATAAGACGCTATCATATACCATCTGATGCAATCGACAGCAGGATACGTCTTGCCCTTGTGACAGATTTACATAGCTGTGCCTACGGAGAAGAGCAAGTGGAGCTGCTCGAAGCAATCCGGAAAGAACAGCCGGACGCCGTGCTTTTGGGCGGCGATATTGTGGATGATGTTTTGCCGGAAGAAAATGCAAAAATATTTCTTTCTGCAGTTTCAAAACAGTATCCTTGCTACTATGTTTCAGGAAATCATGAATTCTGGAGCGACCGGATCGCAGAGATAAAGAAGTTCATAAAAACGTGTGGGATATCCGTACTGGAGGGAGAGAACAAAATTGTAGAGATAGCCGGACAAAAGCTGAATATTTGCGGTGTAGATGACCCTGCGGCAGGGGAAACCGTTATCCGAACTCAGTTGGAACGCTGTGGAGCGGTTACTGATAAATCTACGTTCGATATACTGCTCGCGCACCGGCCTTCGGTGGTGGATTCCTGCCGGCAATACGGTTTTGACCTGATTCTTGCGGGACATAACCACGGCGGACAGTGGAGGATTCCGTTTCTATTGAATGGGCTTGTGGGGCCTGACGACGGCCTTTTCCCAAAATATGCGGGCGGACTGTATCACTTCGAAAATATGGACATGATTGTCAGCAGGGGACTGGCAAGGGAATCTTCCATATACCCAAGGATTTTTAACCGGCCGGAACTTGTAATTGTAACGTTGGAAGCAAGAGAAGCAAAAATATGGAATAAATCTTTCTCCCGTACTTCGAAGGACGAACAGATGCTGCCTTGGGCTGGGAACTGGATAGTCATGTAAAAAATTTCCTTGCACTGCCCGGATGCAAATAGCCAATGAAATGAGCGTGTACGCAAAAGGACATGTTGACAAAGCAGGAACTTTATCAACACGTCCTTTCTTTCATAGAACCATAGAAAAATCAGGAATGTCGTAACAAATAGGACCGGTTCTTCTATTTTTCTAACATTTTAGCTTCAAAAATATCATTAATATATAAGTTTCTCCCAATTTGTTCACGAACTAGCCTAATGAGCCAATTTCTCCTCTGGTGTTTTCTTTTTTGTATAGTAAAACCTTTGTAGATGACTCTAATATAGATGTATTGTCAGAAACATTACCTTCAAGCTCGGTGTATTACTTTCATTATTATATCAAACTTTCTTCTTAGGATGCGCCTATTCTAGC
>CABSKZ010000081.1 GCA_902478395.1 uncultured Eubacteriales bacterium
GTAATGTTGTTGACTTAGCGGTGGCGGTAATCATCGGCGGTGCGTTCCAGGGAATTATAAAATCTCTGACAGATAACATCCTGTCCCCGGTCATCGGGCTGTTTGCGAAAACAGATTTCAACGATTTGGCAGTGACTATTTTGGGAGTAGATATTAAATATGGGGCATTTATCACGGCTGTAATCAATTTTCTGATTATGGCACTGATGATTTTCCTGTTGGTAAAAGGAATGAATAAACTCTCTGCCTTGGGAAGAAAAAAAGAAGAACCCCCAGTCACCACGAAACAGTGTCCGTTCTGCATGAGTGAAATTGCCTTGCAGGCAACAAGGTGCCCACACTGCACCTCTGTATTGGAGACGGATATACAATGAGCCATGTTGCCCCTGCGGTGAGCGGGGGCTTTTTTTGTGCCATATAAGTGTAAGAGACAAGGCATATTGATAGTGCTTTCCTCTCTGCACTTATTTTTATGGAATTTTCTTAGAAAATGCCGTGAAGTTGGAATCTGCGCATGATGTCATATTTTGGTGATTGACCTTGCTTTCTATCCTGTTTTATAATAATAATGTAATCAGAAAGGATGGGATAGGATGAATCAAAAACAGGCGGAAAACGCATTGCGGGAGGCGATTGAAAAGCTGGACCGGTTCCTTCCGAAATATCAGGACAGTTTTCCGGATTCTCAAAGCGAGCACGGTGTTTATCCGGCCGTGAAGGAAAATAGGAGCTGGACAACCTCCTTTTATCCGGGGATGCTGTGGATTGCTTATGAATACACGGGAAATAAACAGTATCTTCCGATGCTGGAAACGTTCACGCAGAATTTTATAAACCGGATTGAACAGAAGTATTGTATTGATACACACGATTTGGGATTTTTATATTCCCTTTCCTGCATTGCGGACTACAAGGTAACAGGAAATGAAAATGCAAAACAGGCCGCAGTTTCCGCGGCTGATGCGCTGCTTCTGCGCTACAAGCCAAAGGGAAAGTTTTTACAGGCATGGGGTTCGATAGACGACCCGGACAATTATCGATTGATTATCGACTGCCTGATGAACCTACCCCTGCTTTACTGGGCAACCAGCGTAACAGGGAATGAAACATACACAGAGATTGCATGCAATCATCTGGAAAGTGCGCTGCGGGTGCTGATCCGTCCGGACTTTTCGACCTACCACACCCATTATTTTGATCCGGAAACCGGAGAACCGACGCAGGGTACAACATTCCAGGGCTACAGCGACGACAGCTGCTGGGCACGTGGACAGGCATGGGGCATATACGGCATCGCACTGAGCTACCTATATACAAAAGAGGAGAAGCTGCTTCCGCTCTACCGCGGCGTAGCGGACTATTTTAAAGCGCATCTGCCACAGGATAACATTCCGTTCTGGGACATGATATTTACAGACGGAGATGAACAGCCGCGCGACACCTCGGCGGCGACGATTGCGGCATCCGGCATGCTGCTGATGGACAGCCTGTGCGGAGCGGACGAGGACAGGGAATGTGCAGAGAAAATTCTGGAATCGCTGTATGAACATTATACGACAAGGGCGCTGCCAGATTCTGATGGTCTCCTGACAGACGGCATGTATAACCGCAATGCGGGCCATGTTCCGGAATGCACCATCTTTGGAGATTATTACTATATGGAAGCGCTGATGCGTGTCGCAAGGCCGGATTGGAAGGGCTATTGGTAGAATGTCAGATTTTCAGCATGTCAAACATCTGATTTTGAGAATAAAGTAAAAAAATCAGAATTGACGGTCACGCCGTTGAAACAGTATGATAAGTACATAGCAAGGTATTGTAAATTTCCAAAAGGAGAGGATAGCATGAAAAAAACAATCGCGTTTATACTGGCGGCAGCGCTTGCCGCAGGAACGGTTCTGTCGGGTTGCTCGGGGAAGGATTCCCAGTCGGCCGGGACGGATGGAAAACAGAAGATTACATATTGGGCGGCCATCAATGTGAATGCCGTTTCAGTCATTCAGAACTATGATGAGCTTTTGATGTATCAGGAGTTGGAAAAGAAATTCAATGTGGACTTGGAATTCAAGCACCCGCCGGCCGGACAGGAGGTCGAGCAGTTCAACCTGCTGATATCCTCCCGTGACCTGCCGGATATGGTAGAGTATGGCTGGCTGAACTACAAGGGCGGGCCGGGCAAAGCAATTTCCGACAATATTATCATCAGTATCAATGACTACATGGACAGCAGCGCACCGAACCTGAAAAAATTGATTGAACAGAAGCCCGATTTGGAGAAACAGCTGACAACGGACAAGGGCGATTACTATGTGATGCCTGCGCTGTCTTATGACACCTACACGAATTTCGGCGGACTGTTCCTGCGTAAGGACTGGCTGGAGGATTTGAACATGGCGGTGCCGGAAACCATCGACGAGTGGGAAACGGTCCTGACCGCGTTCAAGGACCAGAAGGGCGCGACTGCCCCGCTCAGCTATATTAAGGAATACCTGTCCATGGCGGAAAACAACACGTGGCACAACGCGTTTGGCACGGGGCGCAGCTTCTATCTGGACAATGGCAAGGTTAAATACGCTCCGGCGGAGCAGGGTTATAAAGAATACATCCAGACGATGAAACGCTGGCTTGACAATGGCTTGTTGGACCAGGATATTATTTCAAACGACTGGAAAAATGTTGACTCGAAGGTTCTTTCAGGTAAGACAGGTGCCGTCACAGGCGCACTTGGAGCAAAATTCGGAAAATATATGACGCTGGCGCGCGAGGGCGGAGACGAGCGGTTTGCGATGGTCGCCGCGCCGGTTCCGGTGAAAAACAAAGGCGATGTGCCGAAGTTTAAATCTGTCATGCAGGAGTACGATGGTTCGGGCAGTGTGGCGATTACAACAAAGAACAAGAATCCGGAGCTTTCGGTTCGGATTATGGACTACTTCTATAGCGACGAAGGAGCAATGCTGAAAAACTTTGGTGTAGAGGGCGTCACCTATACGCTGCAGGACGGAGAGCCTGTCTACACGGATTTGATTACAAAAAATCCGGACGGTCTTGCCATCGCGCAGGCAATGGCAAAATATACGCGCTGCAACGTGAACGCACCAGGACTCAATAACGACAAGCGGTATCTGGATCAATACTATACGTTCCCTGAAATGAAGGAGGCCATCAAGGTCTATAATGAATATGCAGAGGAATGCCGGGAAACCAATTACCCTGCCGCAGCCTCCTTCACCACTGAAGAAGCATCTGAGGTATCGACCATCCAGCAGGAAATCGACACCTACCGTAATGAAATATTTGTGAAGTTCCTGCTGGGAACGGAGCCGCTGGACAACTTTGACCAGTATGTGGAGAAGTTGAACCAAATTGGCCTGCCGCGTATTTTGGAAATTAAACAGGCGGCCTATGAACGGTATATACAGAAATAAAACGCCATGCCGGCAAGGACAGATGATGGGACGCAAATTTGCGTCCCATCTGATTCCTCGCCGGATATTGAACAAATGGGATACTGGGCAATTTATTTACAAGGAGAACGGATATGAACAGCAAAACTATTGCGGCTCCCGCTCTGGGCAGGCAATCCCTGCTCCAGAGGATGAAACGGGAGCTGGTCATGAACAAATACCTTTATATTATGGCGATACCTATTGTGGCATATTTCGTTATTTTCCATTATATGCCGCTGTACGGAGCGATTATCGCCTTCAAGGACTACGACGTCGGAAAAGGGATCTGGGGCAGCGCCTGGGTCGGCTTCAAGCATTTCAAAACGTTTTTTACAGGGATGTATTTTGGCAGGCTGTTGAAAAACACCCTTATTATTAACTTTTACATGCTGATTTTTGAATTTCCTGCTCCGATTCTGCTGGCTCTGATGCTGAACGAGCTGCGCAGCAGAAAATTCAAAAGTGTTGTGCAGACGGTTTCCTACCTGCCGCACTTCATTTCCATGGTCGTTATCTGTGGTATGATTGTGGATTTCTGCAGCAGGGAAGGTGTTGTGACCAACATTCTCGTGATGCTCGGCATGGAGCGGACGAATATTCTTGTCGACCCGAAATACTTCCGGGCGATCTATGTCATTTCCGGCATCTGGCAGCAGGTGGGGTGGGGGAGTATCCTCTACTTGAGCGCGCTCAGCGGCATCGACGCGGAGCTGTACGAGGCGGCAAGCATAGATGGAGCGGGCAGGTTCCAAAAGCTTCTGCATATTACGCTGCCGAGCCTGGTCCCGATTATTATGGTGCTGTTCATCATGCGTATTGGACAGGTCATGAACGTCGGTTTTGAAAAAATTATTTTGATATACAACCAGAACACGATGGAGGTTGCAGACGTTATCAGCACCTACGTCTACCGGAAGGGACTTCTGGAGGGAACGGAATACAGCTACACGACGGCTGTCGGGTTGTTCAATTCCGTGTTGAACTTTATTCTGCTGGTCAGCGCGAATTTTGCGTCGAAAAAACTGACCAAGAACAGCTTATGGTAAGGGGGGAGCAAAATGGTAGATAAAAGAGGCATTGGAGATTATATATTCGACTTTTTCAACGTACTGATTCTGATTTTGCTCACGATTGTCACCCTTTATCCGTTTCTGTATGTTGTTTCTGCATCTTTCAGTAAAACAGGCATGATGCAGGGGGCGTCTCTGATTCCGCACGGCGGCGTCAGTCTGGAGGCATACAAACTGGTGTTTATGAACCCGAACATTCTGACCGGATATATGAACACAATTATCATCTTAGTTTGCGGTACGACGCTGAATCTGTTTTTGACTTCGATGGGGGCATATATTGTTTCTAGGAAACAGTTCGCGCTGAGAAAACCGCTGATGCTGCTGATGATATTCACCATGTATTTTTCCGGCGGGATGATTCCGCGTTACTTGCTCATCAATAATACGCTGGGGTTGGGAAATAATTTGTTGGCGCTGATTTTGCCGGGCGCTATCAGCGTGTATAATTTGATTGTTATGCGGACCAACTTTGAAAACATTCCGGTTAGCTTGGAGGAGTCCGCCCGGCTGGACGGTGCAAACGATTTTACGATTTTGTTCCGCATCATCCTGCCGTTGTCAAAAGCAATCATCGCGGTTATGGTTCTGTTCTACGGTGTGGCACACTGGAACGCGTGGTTTGATGCGGTGCTCTTCATCCGGGAACGAAATATGTACCCTCTGCAGATTATCCTGCGGGAAATACTAATCAGCAGCAGTACAGAATCCATGATGACCGGCGTGGCGGGCGGAGATCAGTTTGCCATGAGCGAGAACATCAAATACGCAACGATTATTGTTGCGACACTGCCGATATTGGCGGTTTATCCCTTCATTCAGAAGTATTTTGTGAAGGGCGTGATGATTGGGGCGGTCAAGGGCTGACGGCACGAAAATAGAGGTCCGGCCGAAATTGGGATTGGAGGAATTTACATGAAGAAAATTTGCTTGACGCTTGTTTTTGTCCTTCTGCTGCCGCTGTGCGTATCTGCTGCGGGAGAGGAACCGGGAGAGCAGGCGGCATTGTCCGGAAAGCGGCAGGAGATCCTGTTTGTCCTGAAATCGCTGGGAATTATGATTCCGGATGAAAACGGGAGTATGAATCTTGATAAGAGCTTGACTCGGGCAGAGTTCTGCGCGATGTTGGCGCGGATTTCCGGCGTTTATGATATGGCGGAAAATGCGGGGAACCGGTTTTCCGATGTGGCAGCTGACCATTGGGCGGCATCCTATATAACCTACGCTTCTGATTTGGGGTACATACAGGGTTATCCGGACGGAACCTTCCGGCCGGACAACCAGATTACCGGCATCGATGTAGAAACGATTTTGGTGAATCTGCTCGGATACCAGATGCTGGCGGAGAGTGCCGGAGGATATCCGGGCGGCTATGACGCAACGGCGGCGCGTATCGGATTGAAGGAGGACTGCAACGCTTCCACGACGGCGGAAATCCTCCGTGAAGACGCGGCTGTTATGGTGTATAACGCGATGCACGCGGACCGCATGAGCGCGGTTAACGATACGGATTTGGAAATCCTGCGGGGGAACACGCTGTTTAAAGAACGGCTCGAACAGCTCCGCCTGTATTACAAAGAAGGAATTGTAGAAGCAATCGGCGGCGTGAGCCTGACCGGAGACGATAAGGTAAAGGCCGACCGCATTCAGATAGACGATTATCTCTATGAGGCTGGAGAAGCCTATCAGGCTGCGGCTGTGGAAGACTGGCTCGGCCGGCGGGTACGCTATTTTGTGGATGAGGATGATGTTGTTGTATCTATGCTGGCGAAGCCGAATACGAATGAGGTTCTGGAAATTGCCGCGGACCGGCTGGACAGCGCAGACCTGACTGCCATTGCGTATTATGAGAACGATGCGGACAGCCGGACAAAAAAAGCGGAGTTAGACGAATCGGTTATGGTGGTGTATAACGGCAAAACTACGGAACGGGAGGCGGATGTCTTTGCTATTCATAACGGGAAAATCACCCTTTTGGACAACGACCGTGACGGGCTGTACGATGTTGCATTTGTCACCACATATGACAGCTTTATCATAGAGCGGGTCAGCTACAAGAGCGGAATTGTTTTTCTCAAGTCTAAAATGTTGAATAACCGTCCTTACCTCCAGCTGGAAACGGACGACCGGGATTTCCGGGCGGTCATAACAGATATGGATGGCGGCGCAATGGAACTTTCTGAAATAAAGGAAGGTGACACCATTACGGTCAGCCAGAGCCGGGACGGAATGCGTGTGCGCGTCTGTGTGGTAAACGATGGGGTAACCGGAGTGGTTTCCCAGTGGGACAGCGCGGAAAACACGATCACCATTGACGGAGAGAATTACAAGCTTGCAAAAAACGCGGATGGTACGTTGGGGATTGAGTCCTCCGACTTAGTAATTGGGACGGAAATGAGTTTCTATACGGACCAGTATGGAGAAATTTTTGCGATTAACGATACGGAGACCGTCAGCTCACAATATGTGTATATCGTAGGAATGGATACGCCGCGCGGACTCTCCTCCGATGTGCAGCTGAAGCTGCTCTACGGCGGGACCATGAAAGAAGTAGAAGATGAAACGGTGGATCCGGAAAGCAAAAACCGGTTTTATAAGGAAATTGCAAACGAAAAGATTGAAACGCATACCCTAAGCGAAAAACTGCGTGTGGACGGGCAGAAAACAGAGCCTCGCGAGCTGAGCAGCGCACTGGTTGGAACGGTTGTAAAGGTGAAAATCAACAACGCCGGGGAAATCACGGAAATTACGAGTACACTGGCGCGCGGCTACCGTGGAGAGCGGAGTTATAACAGGAGCAGCGGCACGTTTGGCGGATCGTTGGGCGGCGCGTTTTTCTCCGATGAAAAGACGGTTATTTTCAACATCCCGACAGATACTTCAAACGAGGATAATTTCTTCGCCAAGGTGGAACTTCGGGATGGAGACAAGCTTGAAATTCAGGGTTATGATTTCTCCAATGAGACGAAATTTGCCAGCGCGGCGGTCATCAACGCGGATATTTATTACGACATTTATCCGAATGTCGATACCATGCCGATTACGGTCATCAATCAGATAACGAAGAAAATGAACGAGGACGGAGAAGAGGTCTATGCGCTGAACGCATGGAGAAATGGGAAGGAGATTAACAAGCTGTGCCGCAGCTCGGCCTATATGGAAAACAAGGTGAAAGGGCTGGCACCTGGGGACGTCGTGCGCATCAGTGAGGACGGTGCGGGCCGGGTGGCAGATTTGAAGCTCGTGCGAAAGCTGAACCCGCTGCCGGAATTTTTACATGAGGACCCGCGCGGGCCAAAAGAAGAAATGTTCGGGAGCATTCAGAGCGCGGAGCTGAACACGCTTGCGGAGTATTCCACTACCCGGGTCGATTTAATTACGCTGGCTATTGAAGGCGATTCAACGCAGTTTACCGTACCGGATGTGTATAACAAAGCGGCTTGTTATCTGTACGACACCAAAAAGAAAAAAGTGGAGGCGGTTTCGCTCTCTGAAGTAAACTCTGTGGAAAATACTGACGCATCCCTCGCGAACCGGGCTTATATTTGTGCCGAGACCGGAACCGTGCAGGTGATTGTGGTTGTGAAATAATCGAGAGGAGGGTATATTGATGAGAAAACAGATAACCAGAAGGTCAATCGGTCTTCTTGCGGCGGTCTGCCTGCTGCTTTCCGCAATGCCGCTTCTCACAGGCGCGGTAGAACTGTCGGAAGTGAATATATATGGACCAGAAACATTTGACGGCTGGAGCGCCGGGGAGCGCAAGGCCCCATGGAGTGCGTCCGGTACATCCGGAGGATTATCGGCGGCGCAGCCAGACCCGGACGGCGGGAGCGGAATGGTGTACCAGCTGGAACGGAGAAAAGAGACCGGCGGCCTGAATGCCAGCTATACTATGGATAAGCCGGTGACGGCGGGGACAGTCGGTTTTGAATTTAAGCTGAAGCTGCGCGGAACGGAACGGGCAGGATTTGACTTTCTCCTGCGGGATTCCGCGAATAAGCAAATTGCAGTCTATGCGCTGACAGTTGGATCCAACATCACAATGCGGGATCCGTCTTCAAAACGGTTTGAGGTGATTCCGGGGACAGAGGACATCAAATTCCTGCCCACCGACGATTTTGTGACGGTGAAAATTACTGTTTGCACCGATGAAGGCGCTCAGAGCATAACTACGCAGATTGGCGACGCGGCGCCGTTTGTCCAGAATGGATTTTACGATGCCGCAGGGAAGGACTTTAACTTCGTCGTGTTCCAGTCGCAGGCGAACGCTGCCAATGTTGGCGCTTCCGTCAATATCGATGACTTTCGTGTGTTCCGGATGGAAGAGGTGCGGTCAGACGATGAGGTTGTGCAGGAAGAAGCAGCAAAGATTGATTTAGGCGACCTGGAACTGCTCGACCACCATTTGACGCTTCCAACGGAAGGAGCAAACGGGACGACAATCGAATGGACTTCCAGTGACGACACAATCATTTCAGATATCGGTTTTATTGTACAGTCTGCAGAAATAGGTTATGCGACACTGACTGCTACGGTCAGAAAAAACGAGGCCTCCGCGACGCGGGAGTTTCCGCTGAGTGTGGCGGAGGACCCGATACATGGACCGCTCCAATGGGTTGCACGCGACACGTTCGATGGTGACGCGCTTCCAGATGGCTGGACCACTTCGGGAGGATACATGCAGGACAACAAACTGATTGTCCCGAAAATCGACACGAATGGCGTGAGTGCGAAAAAAACATTCTCCTATCCCGTTAACGGCGATTTAATCATTGAGCATGAATACACGTTGAATGCGACTCTCGGAGCGGGCGGCGGAAAAGCGCTGCAGGAAAATATACGTGGTATAGATGAGACCGGAGAGATTAAAACTTTGTTCATGATACGGTTCACGCAGGATGCCAACCTGGCTTACAGGAAAATGGAGGATGGCGCTGCGAAATACTACTATTTGGGTGAAGGAAACGGCAAGAAATATGTGGGAACAGGAGATAAACATATAATCCGTTACCGGATTAACCTATACGATCAAAAAATTGACGTTGTTATTGACGGCGAAACGCTTTTGGAAAACGTGCCGTTTATGGATGAAAGCATCTACATGACGAAGATGGCTGATTGCTACTGGACGACAGCCGCGGCAGATTTTCCGACCCATATCGAAATTGGCAACTTTAAAATCGGTACCCAGGAAAACTACAAACAAATTGTAGAAAGCGATTTGACGGAAATAACAATTGTTAACCAGGACGGCTTGACAGAAAACTTCAGCCTTCCGGTGGACGGCAGTAAAGGCTCTGAAATTGCTTGGGAATCCGACAATTCAGCGGTCAGCATAGATG
>CABSKZ010000082.1 GCA_902478395.1 uncultured Eubacteriales bacterium
CATAGTCTTGGATTAGCAGTATAAACTGTCCAAGACTATGTCCGCAGTCCCGGCTCATTGATTTCAGTCAGTCAATCGGTCTTATAGACAGCAGTAATGAAACGACAAACCTGCAAAACATCCTCAGCAAATGTGATTTGTCCACCGAAAGAAATTCCGCGGATTTGCGTCCTGCCCGCCATGTGCGCTCAGTTCCCTTAACCCCTCCTTTACCGCATTCTACCATTCCTGCGGATTTTACTCCGCCCAGCCCAACTGCGGAAAGAATATCGGATATTCCTTGAAAATTATCTTTATTATTTCTCCCTTTTCATCCATCATTAGCATTTTTACCGCCGATGTTCCCAAATCAATTCCAATATAATATGCCATACGACTTACACCCATGGATTTTCTGTCGGATACCGTGCGCTCCACGGCCGATTATAGCCGATTTTCTCTGCGGGAACACCTATGTACTTAAATACTTCGTACAACGTCTTTGCATGATGTCCAAACGCAACCGCGCCATGGTGCGGAAAGCTCTTTTCTATCAGCACATGACGATAAAACCGACCCATTTCGGGAATGGCAAACACTCCAATTGAACCAAACGACCGCGTCGCAACAGGCAATACCTCTCTATTTGCAATATATGCGCGCAGCTTGGAGTCAGCGGTTAATTGTAGACGGTAAACATGATATCTCCGGGCGCTATATCCCCTTCAAGCGTTCCGTTCGTCACCTCGACAGGCAGACTTCTTGCCACAAATTTCTGATACTTCATGGAACACGCCGCCAGCTTAGACGAGCAAGTATTGCCACAACGAAAGCCCATAAAGGTATCGCGGTGTGTATAATCGAATTTGCCGAGAATATCCGATTCAAACATATCCCGCAGGACAGAATTGTTGACGTCAAGCAATGTAACAACATTATCGGACACACAAACGCCGATATACTTGCTGAGCGCACCATAAATATCCACCTCGCAGGAAATAGGAATCCCACGCCCTATCAGACAGCTGTTGACGTAGCAGGGCACAAAGCCAAACTGCGTCTGAAATGCCGTCCAGTCTTTACCCACAATCGCGGCATATTTCTCGCTTCAACCCAATCGAGCATCGTCAGTTCATACTACGTAAGTTTTTCAAGGATTTCGGGCTTTTGGTTTCCTTCTCCCAGTTCCCTCGCCATATCTGCCGCAACCGCTGCGATTCTGCCATCGCCTGCATGGTTGTGAAATGCCTCGAATAAATCCAGTTCCGAATTTTCTTCAATTTCAATCCCGAGCTGATACAACTGATAAATCGGAGCGTTGCACGCCATAAAGTTCAGCGGCCTAAACGAGATAATCTTTAAATCCAAAAGCCCGATAACCGCACGTGCAATTGGCAAAAACTCATAAATCATTTCTGCTCATCCCTCGGCGTCGCCCACCGGATATTCGAGAATATCTGCCGCTACGCCGCGCAGGCTTACATTATAGCTTGTGTTCAGCATACCGAGTACGCATCGCCGCGGTCATCGTTAAGCACGCCGATATTTTCTTCTGCCGCCGCAATAAACATTTTCGGTCCCGCAAACTGCTGGGCAAGCATGGTTTCAAAAATCTCCGGCCCAAAATTGCCCAAATACACGCAAAGCGCATTGCAGCCAGCTTTTTTAATATCCTCCGGCGCACTGCGCTCAACAATGCATACAGGGCATTCGTAAATCTGCCGCATCATACTTTTTCGCATATGCATGCACAACCGCTTTTTCTTCTGTTCACCGACAAGTTTTCTAGAGAACAGTCGTGGCTCACCGCCACGATTCCTAGCTTTACTTTTGGTATATTCTGTATTTTACCTTTCCTCTTTGTATTTTATCAATATTCTATCGCATTTCGAGACAGTCTTTTTTATTGAGTTTGCTGTGTTTTTCTTTTATATCATAACTCCAAACCAAAATTCTTTACATAAAAACAGGTCTCTTCCCGCTCCGCGGAAAACAAGACAAAGTCCGTGCTTTCCTTCCGCCGGCTTGATTCTGCAGGAAAACGCATTCCATTGCCGCCGCTCCTGTCCGCCTGCAATATCGCAGTTCCCAAGCAACTCCCCCGTTTCATTGTCTAAGCGAACCTCTATCCTACAATCCTGTGCGCCACCTTTTACCATTACTGTGAATGTATTGTGCGTACCGTCGAAGGCATAGTATTTATATACCGCGCTGTCTCCGTCTGTCACAGCACGGATATATTCTTCCTCTCCCTTTCTTTCAAAATATGCGTTGGTGCTCAGCAGACACGCTCTGCACGCCTCCATTTTTATACCCGGATTCATCGAACCGTCAATCCCCTGGGTTGTCATTTCTACCCTGTTGATAGAGCCATCCTCGTTAAATGTTATTGGTTCAGCACAAACACGGCGATTATACCTTTCGTTGTAGGCAGAGCGATGATAAAACACATACCATTGCCCATTAAATTCTGCAATACTGCCATGATTGTTCCACACCGAAGGGTCGCAGCCAATATTGTCGATAATAATACCCTTGCGGTCAAATGGTCCGAAAGGCGTTTTTCCCATTACATAGGACAATCTGGTAGGTTTGCCGCTGCTGTCGTCCGCGTAAATCAAATAATAGATACCGTTTCTCTTTCGCATAGACGAGCCCTCATGAAAGCCGTGTCCCTCCTCATTAATAATATCCGTATGCAACGTATTCTCATCAAGCTCACACATATTCTTTTTCAGCCGTGCACCGCGCAGCCGGAACTGTCCCCAGTACAGATAGGTTTCTCCGTCATCATCCGTAAATACCGCCGGATCGATTCCATCACCATTGGCAACCGTGATTGCTTTGGCATTTTCAAACGGTCCGTAGGGATTATCACTGACGGCGACCCCCTCTCCGCCCTCAATCCCTTTTCCTTCCGGCGCGGCAGTGCAAAAATATAGATAATGTTTGCCGTCCTTTTCAATACAATCCGGAGCATACAGAAAGCTTTCCTCAAATACGCCTGCCTTACCTTGCACAGTAGAAAAACTAATTCCGTGATCGGTCCAGTGTTTTAAGTCTTCTGTAGAAAAAACTTTATATTCCCGGCTGCACCATGTGTTATTCCCGCGAATATCCATTGAACCGTATAAATACAATCTGCCGTCCGAACACATGTGTGCTTCCACATCGGGAATATATTGATCTAACGGTAATATTGGGTTCATAATGATGTCTCCTTTTTATTCAGTATATAAAATAACTAACGGTAAGGACGTGTTTCTTAACCGCCCTTACCGCAATTGTTGCCCTTAGCTGCAAACTGCAAAGGCAAAAGATTACCTAATTATTTATCAAGCAAACATATAATTTTCGCTATCTCAGCACGGCTCGTGGACTGCTGCGGCGCAAACATGTTTTGCCCTACGCCCGATAAGATAGACGCTTCCGCAAGAATTTGAACGCTTTCCTTGGCGTAATCCGAAATTTCATTCTCATCTGCAAAAGCTATGCTGCTGAGGGAATCGAACGTTTTGCCTGTGAGCTGGGCCGCACGAACTACCATCACTGCCATATCTTCTCTCGTGATGCTCATTGACGTTCCAAATTCACTTTCACTTATTCCGTTTACAATTCCCAACATTTTAGCGGTTGCAATGTAGGGATAACTCCAAGAGTTTTTATCTACATCTGCAAATTCTACATTCGTATCAGCTGTCAGCTCAAAGCCAAAGCTGAGAACGAGCACTTTAACAAATTCTTCTCTTTTAATATCCGTGTCAGGTTCAAATAAATTATTGTCCTTGCCCGTCATAATGCCTTTTGCCGAAACATCCGCTATGTACTGCTTTGCCCAATGCGAATCAGCAACATCATAATAAACTCTCGGCGTCGTTGCTACCTCAGTCCCGTCAGGCAGATTTAATGTTAAACCGCCGTTTCCGCCACCGCTGACGCCGTTTCCTCTGCCACCGCTGCTGCCGTTTCCGCCGCTATTTTCACTGCCAGAGCCAGTTCCTTTCACCGTTACCGGTTTCATCGCCGTCATCGTTTCACCTGAAAGCGACGCCGTTAAAATCAGTTCTACCGTGGTGTCATTTTCCGGCCTTATGACTTTTGCCTTGCCGCCTTCAATTTTAATGATGGATTCATTCTCCGATTCCCATTCAAATTTTACGCCATGAAGACCCGTCAAAGGCAATTTGAAATCTTCACGGATCTTATTGGAATTTTCAATCGTTACTGCTTCGACAGCCTCTGCTAACATATCGCCTGGTTTTTCGTCATAATAGAGCTCAAATTCATACAAGCCGGCCGCTTCCAGCGTTTTTTTCGTTACGGTATATCTCAGGTATTTTGCCGTAACCGCATCAAATTCGTATAATTTCGACTTTTCGTTCAAGCCCGAAATATTACACAGCGGACGCCAGTCCACATTATCCTTTGAATATTCAACCTTTGCCTGCAACGTCGAATTTCCATAACCGGTCAACAGCAGCTGATTGAATGTAACTGCATTTTTCAGCGAAATGCGCAGGCTCGGTCTCACATCATCCGCCGCAGACAACCAATAGGTGTCGAGCTTATTGTCCACCGCATACGGCGCAGCGTGTCCCGACTGACTCGTACTGGTTACAGCATAGCCGTCATATGCTAAGTTGACTCTATTCACTAATACCTTAAATATTTTCGTCTGCGAAACTTTTCCGCAGCTGATGGTCAGGGTCAGCGTTACTTCTTCGACGCCGCTGCCGTCATGGCCGATGGAATACACTTTACCATCCGTTCCGATGACATCCGTATTGCTGGATTCCCATTTCATAACACTGCCGTTTTCCCCGCTGGTCGGCAGATATATCTGCTTTGTATCGCTGGTAGTGATTTCTTCAGGTACAGTAACCGTCGGCAAATCGAGCGCGATGACTTCTTCATCATATAAGCTTCTCGAAACCGTAAAATCAAACGATTCCTCTGTTTCAACAAGCGCATTGAACAGTTTCGCGGTCAGGGTTACCGTAGTGTCCGGCAGGTCAGGAGTCGGTCTGGTGACCTTTGCAACGCCGTTTACGACATCAATCACAGACGGATCACTCGACGTCCATGCAACTTTCGTTTTGCCTACGCCCGTTGTAGGTAAGTTAAAATCGGCCTTGACGGCATTTCTGTCCACACCGTCAAAGCTAAACTGTGCAGCTGTCAGATTGAGGTCTCTGTAAAAATCACCGTATCCTTTGAAATAATTAATATATGTTTCGCCCGCTATCCCTGCCGGAATGTCAAAAGCAGCCTGATTGATAGCCGGGAGCTGTTTCCCCACGGAAATGCTTCCTGTTCTTTTCTCTCCGTTCACATAGATATCAATCATACGCGTGTTGTAGTTGACTTCAACCTTTACGGTAAACCACTCATCTGCCAGAAATTCACCCAAATCGGCTGCGATACCGCAAACGTCCGCAGTCAGGCTTCCGCCCTCATTTGCAAAGGATATTTCCGCATTGCCATCCTGCAACAGCGAAAACAAGGTTGCATCTTCTACCGTCGATTTCAGCCGCACATCAAACACCGTATTATCCGCCTGCTGCGAAAAATCCAGCACAGCGCCAGCAGCATCGCTTTCTGACGATTTTGATAATTTCAGCGCAGAAGTGCCATCGATCGCCACTATTTCGGCATTGTTCAATATCCAGCTTTTCATTTCAGATTCATCGTTGTACTTCTCAAAATCCTCATACGGATTGCTAATCTCTTCCTCGATGCCCTTTTTCAGCACCGTCACCTCAATGTCTTTTTCTGTTTGTGCATCACCTCTCGATACCACAGCGTGCAGTGTCACCTTGGTATCGGCTGCCGGTCTGGTGACGACAGCACCGTATCCATCCACTTCAATGATGGAACCCGGATCCGCCGACCATTCAACAGTCGTCCGGTAGCCGGCAGTGTCGGGCAGCGGGAAGTCTGACATAATGATGTCTTTGTTTTCCAAATCCAGTCTGGAAGCCCTGTCTGCCACGACCTCCTCATCTGATCTGGTATCCGCTAATACGGTTAATGCAAAGTCTTTTGTATATGTCTTGTCCACGCCGTCCCGGCTCAAGTGAGCCGTCAGCGTAACATTGGCCGCATCTACCTGTCGGGTTACAACGCCCGTTGTCGGGTCAATGATCTCCGGATTCGAAGAAGTCCAGGTAATGTAGCTGCCCATCGGTCCCGCAAACGGCAGGTTCAAATCAGAAGCAATCTGATCGCTTGCCTCATCAGTCAAATCGCTGTAGGAGAGCTCTCTGCGGTCATTTCTTAGTCTGTATTCCTCACTGAGATCCGCTTCATTGTTGGAATAAACACGGAAATCGTCAAAAAGTAAATTGTCTAAATTCTTGCTGTCCACCCAAAAGCGATGGAATTGTGTAGCACCCGGATTATCCCAACGCATAATAGGCAGGTTTGTTACGGAAACACAAACTTTCTCTGAACCGTCTGCCTGCTGTTCATATATAGTATGGTCAAATACTTTGTCCTCAGGATTCTCTGAAGGCAAGTTTTTCAGCGTTATCACATACCGGTACCACGTATCTGGCTCCGCTTTCTTTCTTAACGCCGGTGCAGCGCCTTTGCCGACTCGGCAGGCAAAACCACCACTAGTATAATCGTTATAAATCATGGGTATACCGGTTCCTGAATCGGCAAACGCTCGCATCAGCTCAAAACCAGCCGCCGCTCCCTTGAATTTAAACCGGTACTCCAGTGTGATTTCAGTACCTGTAGCCCCCTTCGGCGGTATGATCTCAAACCGTCCCGCAGAGCCTACCAGCGCCAGCACGGTATTGCCGGGATCTGCATTATCCTGCTCTAACTGATAGCCCGCAGAGGTTGCAGCTTTATTCAGCGTAGGGAGGATATCTTCAATCGTCTGCTCCTCCATGTCCTGTTCATACACAATGTAACGCGTATCGCCCTCTGCCGCCTGTACCTGGAACTGAAGAGCAGGAACGGTAGATGCCATCACGCATATAGAAAGAATTGCGCTCAATAATTTTTTCATACTTTTCTCCTTTCGTCGCCGTGAAATGTACGCAAGCCATAAGGGAATCGCTGGCCGACGGCTATTTTAATTGCTATCCGGTTTTAGGAGAAAGGCCCGCTGCAAAGAGCGAAACGCAGAGACGACCTTTCCCAAAACAGGATATATCAAAATACCTTCTTGTTATATAAGGCTGTTGCGGGAATATGCCCTTTCGAGCTGCTCCCGCCACATAAAATTAATATCATTTAATCGCTTCCAGCAAACGGGCAATTATGGCAGCAGCCTGTGCCCTTGTCGCTTTCTGCTGCGGACCGAAGCTGCCGTCACCAAGCCCGTTCACGAGCCCGATGCTGACCGCATCGTTTACATATTCCTTCGCCCACTGGCTTATTTCTTCTTCATCCGCGAAATCAGATTCCCGTTGTGTGATTTCCTCTTTGTCCTTATACTGATACGCAAGAACCAGAATCTTGGCTAATTCTTCCCGTGTGATAGCGTCATCCGGACGGAAGCTTCCGTCATAGCCGGATACAAGACCCATTACAACACCGGTTTTAATATAATCGCTGGCCCAATGTTCGCTTGAAACATCGCCAAATTCATTCTGATATTTTTCCACCGGCACTTCCAGCGCTCTGACTACAAGCGATACCAGTTCACTGCGCTTGATTTCGTCCTCCGGACGGAATTCTGTGTCGTTTGATATAACGCCCAGCTCCGTTAACTCCTCTATTTCCGCCTTTGCCCAGTGATCTGCTATATCCGTGAAATCTACAGCCGGTGTCTCAGGATCGGTTGATGGCTCTGTTGTCGGTCCAGGGGTAGGCTCCGTTACCGTGCCTCCGCCGATACCGCTACCGCCGCTTGGACGGTTACCGCCGTTATCATCGTCATCTTCTTTATCCGGCTCTTTTGGCGTACTATACGTCACTGCAAAATCCGTCAATATTTTTGTCCAGATTACCGCACCGTCATTCGTGATCCTAACCGCCGCTTCGTTATAAGCCAAATCCTTCTGCGCCTCTGCCATCGTTGTGTAATCCACAGACCTCAGCGTCTTATCAGCGCCGTTTTTCGCGTAGGAAACAGAGCTTACATCCTTTTCGTCCAATTCAATTTTGACCACCTTATCCGACAGGATGTCCTCATTTCTCGGCCCCATAAACAGCGTTGTGTTTTTGTCCGCCGTTTCGGTCAAAATCCGAACTACACCATTCCATTTGTTGGACCCGGTCAGCTTGGAAAAAGGCTGAACGGATATTTTCAGGTTATCGACCGTCTTTTCCACCCCGGCTGCAGCAACAAATCCCTCATTCTTATTGGTTACCGTATTAAGGGCTTCCGGTACGTCAAAGCTATTTCCGCCGACGAGAATAGCGTCACCCAGATCTACAAACGCAATTTCTTCCCCGTTAAACAATACTTTATTGATCCGACTATTTGTTCGGACAGTGATGTTACCCAACTCATCTAGTTCTGATGCAGAAGTCACTTCTATTGTGTTTCCATAGATATAAACACCCAAGTTAGACATATCCTTATCACTGGATATAAAGCTATGCACGTTCTTGTCTGCATCCACTATATTCAGCGTCTTACCGTTTTGTATGCTCGCCGTCACCTCCGTGCCCGAATTGTTAGTACCCACAAATACCATCTGCGCATCGGTTTGGTATTTGTCGAAGGTTCTCAGCGACGGCGTATTCTCATAGCTGAGGTAATAGTATCCGAAATCGCCCTGCTGCGGATAATCCATGTCGATTTTGACTGCTGTTGCCGTCGTCGACGGCACATCCATCGAAATTTGACTTGTCATGACTTCCCGGTTGTCTCCGGGCTTTATCGGATATATGATGGTATCAAAATTAACTGTCCCGCCCTTTTCGATTTTGTATGCGGGGTATCGGTCATTACGCTGTGTACCGGCCCAACCGTCAAATCCCAATCCGTCTCGGAATACTGGTTCCACGCTTTGTGCATCTCCCGGCACCAGCTGCACGTTTGCACCGCTGGAGAAAGAAGAGGCAAACCGGTTCGAGCCATCATCCTTCAGCACTGCTGTATACGGGTCCATATGCCAGTTTTGCATGTATAGATGCACGTCCTCATCCGGTGGAACAATGTAGTCCGAGATGATATAAAAGCCATACGGTTTGATATTTAAAACCTTTCTGCTGCTATCAAAAATATTATTTTCGTCAATTCTGTTGAGCCTGGTTGTACCTTCAAAAAGGTCAAAAAACGCATTGGAACTCATCGATGATGTAGTCTGCCCTTTATTGGCCAGCGCATCAACCGGAGCACGTTCGTCAATTTCAACCACATTGTGCGACCGTGACTGGAACATAATAAAATCGCGGTTTGGGTTCTTCGGGTCATACGACGGTGCTCCGGTGTCCTTAATTAACGGACGTCCGTACGCTGCCAGGTGGAACGCCAGATGATCCTTGTGGTTATGGCCCCCGTCACTTCCGCCGCTGATGAAGGCAAAATGTCCGTTCGGATCCCAGCTGTCACGCATAATCGCAGCCTTGCCCAGCGGATAATAGGTGGAGGTATGGTCAATCACTTCGCCTTCCTTCCCCTGAGATGAAAAATATTTAAACTGTTTGCCATACTTGACCATTTCCGGATCGTCAGACTGCATATATAAATCAGCCGTTTTGTCGATTTCCTTTAATATGGTACCGCCGCCGCCATCGCCATAGCTCTGCATCTGCCCGTTTGAGGCGGACATATCAATGAAATAC
>CABSKZ010000083.1 GCA_902478395.1 uncultured Eubacteriales bacterium
CCTTAAAAGGTTCTGTTAAGCGGCGGCGCAATTCGCTACCTGAACGCCAAAGACGTTCGCTTTTGAGAACATTGAATCATCATTCGGCTAGTGTCAGGCCGCTTGTTTGCGGCCCTGCCGCACATTTTACCGGTGTAAAATGCGTATATGGCATAATAAATTGAACAAGATTTTTGCCGGGCCAACCGCGCTGGCAGAAAACGCTTCAGCTTCATCCATTCGCTCTTTTCTGAGTGGATACAACCAGAAAAAACTTTCGCTTTACCATATTGTATCGGTGTGCAGCAAGCCGCCAATCGACTTGCTTTCACGGTATCAAAAAGAAATTGGCTCGGGAGCAGTTCCCCTAAGGCCGTAGTTCGGACGGGGATGCTTCACACAAGCCAACGGCGGTGCCGTTGCGCTTTAGGAATATTGAGGCATGGCAGTTTGTGCAATTTGAAAATCTGGTTCTTATGAAACGGAATATGGATTTTACTGATGAAAACTGCCGGATATTCCCGGCAGTCTTTTTTATTCTCTTGTTAAGTAACAGGATATTGCCGTCAATTGAGGCAAACGCTGCTTTGCATCTTTGTGCGCCGCGCGTTTTGCATCAGTCCATTTTGAAACTACAAGCTCCATTTCGCCCAGTTGGGCGTTTTCACACAAGAAAATTTGGGGAGGAAGGCTCCCGTTAAAAAACATCTCTCATGTAAAATTACATATCACAGGGCGGGACAGCCCGCTTCGTATTCTGGCGGCAAAACCGCCGGACTGGCATTTGTTGCAGTGGGCCCCATCCCCTGCAAAAGCGTTTCCCGCATTCTAAAATCGTTCTGCGGTGAAGCCCTTAATTAGCTGCTGCCTGCTCCGGTTTGCAAAGCGTTTGGGCGTAAACATCCTGGGAACTGGCTGCTGGGATGAAAACCTGAAATACACAGCCATGGAAGAAGGCCTGTTTTTAACACAGCTGTAAGCCGATTCTGCTTATAAAAATCACGGATATGAGGGAATCACAGCCTGAAATAGCCGGAAACAAACCGCCTGTGTTCCGGCTGTATTAGCGGGCAAGCGCTTTCAAAAATATTTCAAGTAAGTCCATTTGCCGTTGGTGCTTTTTTGAAACCCTGAGGAGCAAAGCGCCCTGCGACGGTTGCAATCGTCGCAGCGTGATTAAGCGAACTTATCACGCTTTGTTCCGATTTAAATCAAAAGGAGGATGCAATGGAGTTTACAATTTTAATTTGTGCAGTTATTATCATCGTATGTATTGCGGCAAACAAAATTTCTATGCGGTTTGGTGTGCCGACGCTTTTGCTTTTCATCGTTCTGGGAATGCTGTTCGGTTCGGATGGGATATTCAAAATTCCGTTTGACAACTACGGCTTTGCCGGAGACGTGTGTTCCATCGCGCTGATTTTCATCATGTTCTACGGCGGCTTCGGAACAAACTGGAAGGCGGCGCGCCCGGTCGCGGGCAAAGCCGTTCTGCTCTCTACGGCAGGCGTTGTGCTGACCGCCGCGTTTACAGGCCTGTTTTGCTACCTGGTCCTGCGGATGGAGGTGCTGGAAAGTTTTCTCATTGGCTCCGTTATCAGTTCGACAGATGCGGCTTCCGTGTTTTATATCCTTCGTTCTAAAAAGCTGAATTTAAAGGGCGGCGTTGCATCTCTGCTTGAAATTGAAAGCGGAAGCAACGACCCCATTGCATATCTGCTCGTCATGGTCGTGCTGAGCCTCATGTCCGGTCCCGGCGGCGGGTCCGTCTGGTATCTGCTGTTTTCACAAATTGTGTATGGCGGCGCAATCGGCTTTGCTGTGGCGGTTCTTGGCGTATGGGTTCTGCAAAAGGTGGATTTTAAGGATTCTGGAATCGACACCATCTTTGTCGTCGGTATCGCGCTGCTGGCATACGCAATGCCGGCGGTCATCGGCGGCAACGGATACCTGAGCGTCTACATCTGCGGCATTATCCTCGGCAACAGCAAAATCATGAACAAGGTCCCGCTGGTACATTTCTTTGACGGTGTTACAAACCTGATGCAGATTGTCGTGTTTTTTCTGCTCGGCCTGCTTTCTTTCCCGTCCCAGCTTCCGGCTATCCTTCCGATTTCCATCGCTGTCGCCCTGTTTCTGACCTTCGTTGCGCGTCCGGCGACGGTGTTTGCACTGCTGCTTCCGTTTCGTGTGCCTTTCAGGCAGCAGTTGCTCATTTCGTGGGCAGGGCTGCGCGGCGCGGCGGCAATCGTGTTTGCCATCTTCATTACAGTCAGCAAAGTGACAACCTCAAACGACATCTTCCACATCGTTTTCTGCGTGTCTCTGCTCTCGGTCGCGTTTCAGGGTACGCTGCTGCCTGTGCTTGCGAAAAAGTGGAAACTAATAGACGACACCGAAACCGTCTTGAAAACCTTCAATGATTATCAGGACGAGAGCGATATGACGCTTGTGCAGATGTATGTCTGCAAAACCCACCTTTGGAACGGAAAAACGCTCAATGAAATCAAGATGCTGTCAAAATCGCTGATTGTCATGATTAAACGCGACGGAGACACGATGATTCCGAAGGGGGACACTGTCATTCAGGAAGGCGATTTGCTGATTATTAGCTGTGAAAAATATCAGACCGGAGAGGATATCCAGCTTACGGAAATTGTGATAGATGAGGCCCATCCGTGGAAGGACCTCCGTCTCCGCGACATTGCCATGCCGGACGGCGTTCTCGTGATGCTGATTAAACGGAACGGTTCCACGGTCATCCCAAAGGGGGACACTGTCGTCCATGAGGGGGATGTGCTCGTGCTCAACAGCGGAGAGTTGCCGGCTACTATGGCAAACGCCCCCGTCGTGGGGGAGGCCTGACGCCCTCCATTTGAGCCTGTTTTCCATCAATTTTGAATTGCCTGTATATTGCCAGTAGGAATGGAAATACTATCCATCGGAGGTGATTCAAAATGAGTCCAAAGGAATTGATGTATATCGAGGATGCACTCGGGCATGAACAGTTTTTGCAGACCCAGTGCACCGAATGTGCAAACCAGCTGCAGGACACGGATTTGAAAAGCTATGCCACCCAGCTGGCACAGCAGCATCAAAAAACATACCAGCAGTTGTTGTCGCTGCTTAACGCGTAAGGAGGAAGTTCAATGGATGATAAGAATTTGATGGAAAGCCTGCTTCAGACAGAGAAGGGAATTTGCGATTTGTACCTGCATGGCACAATTGAGTCAATGACGCCGAACGTCAGAAGCACGTTCGACACTGCACTGGACGATGCCCTCAAACGACAGAACGTCATTTACGGCAAAATGTCGGAAAAGGGCTGGTATCCGGTCCAGCAGGCGGAGGCCCAGAAAATCCAGCAAGTGAAACAGAAATTTACGGTGCAAAACTGAAAAGAAATGAAAGAACGGCCCAGACTTTCAAGTCTAGGGCCGTTTTTGCGTGCCGATACACATGAAGTACCTCTTTAATGGAGCAATTTTTGGGACCATATATCCCTGAAGTTGAGTTCTTTGAAACCTTTTGCCTATGATTTGGTGTGGGAAAAGAAAGACAGGCACAAAGACTCATGTCCGGTATTTGGCTAGCATTCCGATAACACTTGGCTCTCTTGTGCCATTAGGCAGGGGAGGTCCGTTTCGTTGGTAAAGCGCTCGTCTAACCCTGTGGCTTCTGGATAATATTGAGGTGTTTCCTCTTTTCTCTCCAGGAGTATTTTCAAAATAACCTATCATTCATTTCATATATGTTTGCATAAAAATGCTGAAAACAGGGCTGTACATGTATAGTTTCCCTGCCTTTCTGGACATAATACACCTGAATATGCAAATATTTGCATCGACGGCGGCTTTCTCCGCCGAAACGTTTTCATGTAAAACAGCTTAGAATGTTGTTAAGGCAACACCGCGCTATCATTGTGGGGTATTGCTTTTATAGAAAGCAAGGCCGTGCCCGCCGAAGCATCGGAAAAGCCGGGCGGCCTCCGGCGGAGAAGTGCCGGGAGCGGTTCTGCGGAGCCGTTTGCAAATCCGGAGGCCCGCCCCTCCTCTTAAACGGGAGTGCGGGCCGAATAAGAAAAGGTGGCCTGAATGGTAATACTTGCAGCCGTAATTATTGTCGTAATTTCCTTCTGGTTACATAACAGAAGGGGAAAAGAGCAGAAAATCGTCCGTGGTGTCCTCCAAAAAACGAAAGAAATCGAGCGGACATGGCGGGAAATCAACACGCGCTCCGAAAGCGGAGAGCGGCTTTCCCATGCACAGGAATGGCTGTTTGACAACTTTTATCTGGTACAGCAGAAAAAAAATGCAGTCTGCGGCACTTTAAGCCGCAGCCTTTACCGTAACCTGAAAAAGGCCGACGGCGTGCCGCACGCCTACCTTGCCGCGCGCGAAATCTGCGAAGCATACAGTTACCGCCTCCACGAGGAGGACATCGTCAACGGACTGAATGCGTATCAGGAAAAAGTCGTCTTGAAAAACGCCGATATCTGGGCGTTTGAAGCCTTTTTGAACATCTGTCTGATAGAGAGAATTCATACCGCGTGTCAGGATGCAAGCAGCGGTGAGGCGGATGAAGCACAGACGGAAATTGATATGGCAAGCTGTATTCTCAGCATGGTTTCCATTTCCAACGCCAACTGGGACACGATTTTTGATTACGTCAGCCGGACGGAACAAATCCTGCTCGAGGACCCGACAAATACCTACCGGAACATGGACAACGCAACCAAAAGCTATTACCGGCAGAGCGTGGAAAAACTTTCAAAGAAGCTGAAGGTTCCCGAAACAGAAATCGCGCAGTGTGCAATCAATATGGCGAAAGACCCATTGGCGGACAACAACCGCCGCCGGCATGTCGGCTACTATTTGATAGACAAGGGACGCAGCCGCCTGTTAGCGCAATATCAGGCAAAAGCGTGCGGCAGCCTGCGGATAAAGCAGGCGCTGGTCCGGCGGGCCGGCCCCCTGTATTTCACGACGGTGTTCGGCCTCACTGCCCTGTGCTGCGCCCTGTTGTCCGTCGCTGGCTGGCTGGCTGGGTATGCGTGGCATATTAACCTTATTTTCATATTGCTCTGCATCCTTCCGGTCAGTGAAATCGTCATTAAGATGGTCAACTGGGCGACGCTTCACATGATTCATATCAAACCTGTACCAAAGCTGAAACTGGACCGGATTCCGGTGGAGGGCGCGGCGTTCGTCATTGTTCCGGCACTCCTGACGAGCGCTTCCCGCGCGCGGGAACTGGTGCGGAGCCTGGAGGTCATGTACGCCGCCAACCGCTCTGAAAACCTGTATTTTGCCCTTCTGGGAGATTATAAGGACGGCCGCACGGAGAAAGCAAAGCAGGACGAAGAAATCGCCGCCGCAGCACTCGCGGAGGTGGAGCGGCTGAATGGTATTTATGGGCCGCGCTTTTTTTATTTCAACCGGAAGCGTTCTTATGACGCGGCCAGTGAAAAATATCTTGGCTGGGAACGCAAGCGGGGGGCAATACTGGAATTTGTCCGCCTTCTCCATGGCATGAAAACAACCTACACTGTGCGCTCGTCGGAAGAATTGCCGCAGGTGCATTATGTCCTGACGCTTGACAGCGACACGAAACTCCGAAAAAGTACCGCGCTGCAGCTTATCGGCGCAATGCTCCATCCGCTGAACCGCCCGGTTGTTGATGAGGAGAGGGGCATTGTGACGGACGGATATGCTCTGCTCCAACCCCGCGTCGACGTGGATGTGGACAGCGCAAACCGGTCCTGGTTTTCTCGGATATTTGCAGGGCAGGGTGGAATAGACCCATACGCCAGCGCGGTTTCGGACATTTATCAGGACGTGTTCGGAGAAGGAATTTTCACAGGAAAAGGGATTTTTGACGCGGAGGTATATTTCAAACTGCTCGACGGGATGATTCCGGAAAACCGCGTTCTGAGCCACGACCTGCTCGAGGGCAGCTTTCTGCGTGCCGGGCTGGTGACAGATATCAGTGTCGAGGATGGCTTTCCGCACCAATACCTGTCCTATGCCAAACGCCAGCACCGCTGGATACGCGGCGACTGGCAGCTTCTGCCGTACCTGCTGCCGCGCATCCGCAGGGCGGACGGGCAAAAAATAAAAAATCCGCTGCCGTTCCTGGCGCGGTTCAAGATATTTGACAACCTGCGCCGCCCACTGGTGACAGCCGGGATTTTGGCGCTCATCAAGTTTGCGTTCATCGTGCGCAGCGGCTTTTTCTTCCTGCCATTGCTGGTCGCCGCCGCGGCACTTTTGGCCGGGCTGATCAGCTGTTCGGTGGATTCGGCCCTCTCCGGCACACTCCATTTCGGGGAAAAGGGCTTCCTGCGAGGAGAAAGCGGGATGGCGCGTACTGCCAAGGAAATCGGCCTGTTGTTTTTGTTCCTGCCGTACCAGACGTATACCGCGTTAGACGCAGTATGCCGTTCGCTGTGGAGAACGCTGTTTTCCAAAAAGAAAATGCTCGAATGGGTCACGGCGGAGGAGGCGGAAAAACGGCATAACAGCGGCGCGGCAAACGCCTATCGGGAGATGTATGTCCAAATTGGTTCCGGGCTGATTCTCGTCGCGCTCAGTGCTTTTTTTATTCGGGAGGCGCTCTGGCTGGCGATTGTTTTCCTGGCAGTTTGGTCGTTGGGCCCATTGATAGCGGACTGGATTAGCCGCCCTATCCGTTCCGGAGAAAAGCTTGCGGAGGAGGATACCGCTTTCCTGCGCAATGCCGCTCTGAAAACCTGGCGGTACTATGCGGATTTCTGTGGTGCGCGGGAGAACTGGCTCCCGCCGGATAACTACCAGAAACAACCGTTTAAGGGGCTGGCGCACCGCACATCGCCGACAAATATTGGTCTTCTGCTCGCGTGCCTCACAGCCGGGTGGGATTTTGGCTATCTCTCATCATCACAGCTTCTGCGCCGGGTAGAAAACACGCTCAACACCATTGACAGGCTGGAAAAAATGAACGGGCAGTTGTTCAACTGGTACGACACCAGAACGCTTGCGCCGCTCAGCCCTCGATTCATTTCCACTGTGGACAACGGCAATTTCGTCTGCCTGCTCATTGCAGTGAAGCAGGCGCTTTTGTCCCTGCCTGGAGAAAAACGGCCGGAATTGCGGATGCTTTCCGGTGTGCGGGACGTGCTGGCACAGCTGGGACGTAAAACAGAAAAAATTGACAGCCTGCTGGCGGCTGGGGCGCCGCGTGCAGAAATCCTTGCCGTACTGGCGGATATCCGCAAAAGCACCACCGCGAACGACTATTGGAGCCAGACCCTGCGGGAGATGATTGACTGCATTGCGGGCGGGGCGGAGTTGTCGGCGGATGGCGGACAGGCGGCCGCTCTGGCGGGCCGAATTGACCGGCTGGTGTCCGAGAGCGATTTCAGCTTCCTCTACAACACGAAACGCCGCCTGTTTTCGGTCGGCTACAATGTGGAAGAAAAGTCGCAGATTAATTCGTACTACGACCTTCTTGCCACAGAGGCGCGCCAGACAAGCTTTATCGCGGTGGCGAAGGGGGATGTCCCCGAACGGCACTGGTTTCGGCTCAGCCGAGAACTTGTCTTGGGCGGGGGAGGCGCGGCGTTGGTCTCGTGGACCGGGACGATGTTCGAATACCTCATGCCTCTGCTGCTGATGCGCTCCGCACCGACGACGCTGCTTGGACGCACCTATCAGAACGCGGTCCGCTGCCAGATTGCCTACGGTAAAAAACGCGGCCATGCGGTGTGGGGCGTTTCGGAGTGTGCTTTCTACAGCTTTGACCGGGAACTGAACTACCAGTATAAGGCGCTGGGCGCTCCTAAGCTTGCACTGAAACGGGACACGCATGTCGACTACGTCGTTTCTCCGTACTCCTCCTGCCTCGCACTCATGGTGGAACCGCAATCTGCCACAGATAACCTGCGCGCGATGAAACGGATGGGTATGATGGGCGATTACGGTTTCTACGAATCGGTGGATTTTACGAAAAATCATATGTTCGAGGAAAAGGAATATGAGATTATCAAAAGCTACATGGTCCACCATCAGGGCATGAGCCTGCTGGCCTTTGACAACGTAGTAAACGGCGGTATCATGCAGAAGCGGTTTGCAGAGGAGGCGTGCGTCAGCGGATGCCGCTACCTGCTGGACGAGCGGTTTCCCTCCGGCGTGCCGCTGATGCGCAACGCGGAAGCGGCTCACCGGCGGGATGAAACCGGCCAGGGCGGCGCGGAGCCATACGGCGAACGGTTTGAAAGCTTAGAGGATGTCCCGCGGTCCTACGTGCTTTCGAACGGAAATATCACGGAGTGTATCAACGACCGCGGCGCGGGTTATATCAGCTTCGGTTCGATTCGGCTGAACCGTTTTGAGCCGTCGGATTTCGTCCACCCACATGGATATTTTCTTTATGCAAGAGAGGAACGCGAAGGAATTTGGCGCGGCCTCACGCCCGCCCCAATGGAAGAGTCGTGTTTTCTGTCTGGCGAATTCGGGCACGGCGGCGCGGTATTTAAAGGGCGGCTGGAAAAGCTGGAGCTGCAAATGACGGTCACGCTCGCGGCGGAAGATAGTGTGGAGCTGCGCAGTGTAAAGGCCGTTAATCACGGCCCGGATACCCGGCTGGAACTGGCGGGTTTTTTCGAGGTCATTCTGACGAATGCCGGAGCGGACGAGGCGCACCCCGCATTTAGCAATCTGTTCATCTATACACAGTTCCTGGAAGGGGAGCAAATACTGGTCGCCTCACGCCGTCCGCGGGAAAAGGACGGGAAAAGTTATTTCGCAGCATTTGCAGTCACGCCAGGCAGAGCGGTTAGCTTTGAAACGGACCGGATGAAGTTTCTGGGCCGGGGCAGGGATGCGCGCAATCCTGCTGCGCTTGCCGCACCGGAATTTTCCTGTACGGAAGGCGCGGTTCTAGACCCCGTCATGGCGTTGCGGACACAGTTTTCCGTTCCGGCAGGTGCGGAAGCGGAAACCGTTTTCGTGACCGCTGTAGCAGAAACACTTGAGGATGCAGTTCGCCTTTGCCGAATGTACCGGGGCGTGTCCGCCGTGCAGAACAGGGAAACGCTGGCGGAGCGGATTCAAGTGGAGAACAACCTCCTGCGCCTGCAGGACGGCGAGGAAGCATTTTTCCTCCGGCTGTATTCCCTGCTGCTCCTGCCGGATGCGCGCCAGAAGCGGGAATACCTTGACATCATGCGGGAAAACCAGCTGGGCCAGCAGGAACTTTGGGCGTTCGGCGTGTCCGGCGATCTGCCAATCGTCCTGCTCCGCATGGCGGACAGGGCGGCAGACAAGATGCTGGAAACGCTCATTCGCGCCCTTCTGTATTTCCGTTTCAAGGGAATCCTGTTCGATTTGGCGGTACTGGACGAAAGCCCCGGTGATTACCATGACAGCGTTTGCCGCTCGGTGGATGAGGTGGTCAGCCAATACCATATCGCCCATTTGAAGCAGGCGGACGGGGGCGTTTTCGTGATTCCCGGAGACAAGGCCACACAGGAACAGAAGAATTTGTTCTTGACTGTTGCACGGGTCGTGTTCGACGGCGCGGAGCCGCTGGAAGAACAGCTGTGTTGACCAACGGCAGGACAAAAAAGAAACTGCTTTTTCAAAGGCGGGCGAACAGATCCAGCCTGCCGAAACCGGCAATGTGCCGGTTGATACATCCTGAAAAAAATAAAGACGGCGGGAAATCCCGCGATATCGGAAGGAGGGAAATCTGTGCC
>CABSKZ010000084.1 GCA_902478395.1 uncultured Eubacteriales bacterium
TTGCTAATTACTGGCCGTATTTGCCGCAGATGCAGACAAAACAGCTATGGAGGGTGCTTTTTTTGATTTTTGCAGCGGGGAAAGTAAGCACATTTCCATGAAAGAGGAACCGTCAAAAACCACTATTGAAGGAAAAATCTGTGTTAGCGTGATTAGCGGCAAGGAATTTGAACTGGACGTATCGTCAGCGTTTGTCGGAAAAGGCGGCGATATGATTGTAAGTGTAGATTATTTTGACTATAGCGCGAAAAATATTGAGATCCGGTATTTGACGAATGATGGATATCGGACGCAGTGCATCGTGCCGGTAGTTCAAAACGGATGGCGCACCGTGAAAGTTGTTTTGAAGGGATTTGTCGCGGACAAGGAAAAAGCGGAAATTTCGATTTGTTCTGAAAGCACAGACTATATTTCCCGGGTGGGGATATTTAATCCGAGCGTGGTGGATGAGACCGTAAATACAGGGGACAGCATTGAGGTTGAAAAGGCGTATGTACGTTTTGACAAAAACAATGAAGAAAATAAAATGAAATTCATTTATTTTGATTCTCCAACATCGGACGCCTACAACCTTCCGGCGAGTCTTTATTACGGCAAAACGACCCGTTTTATTGCAAATCAGACCAAGTATATTTATTTTGACGTAGCCTCTGATTTCATTACGACTGAAGATAACGAGGTAATGATCGAAGTGGAATATCTGGACAAGGGGACGGATCAGATCGTACTGCAATATCGGTCTCTTTCATCGGCTTACAGCAATGTGTTTATCACAAAGACGAATACTTTAACCTATAAGACCGCGAAATTTGTACTCAAGGATGCTCTGTTTGACAGTGCGCAGAACTATGGCGGAGATTTCCGTCTGTCAGCGTTTGAAGCAAACGGACAGCCAGAATATATTTCCGCAGTTTACGTCACCAATTACCGGACCTTGCGGGAAAGCGGTGCGAAGATTGCAAACCGTACGGAGATAGCACAGCGCCTGCGTTTAATCAATGTGATTGACGACCGCCTGCAGGAGAGTGCCCATACATATTTGACCCGTGAGGATGCGGTTAAGACAGTTGTTTTTGCCCTCGGAGGCAAAAAAGAGGCGGAGGAGAAAAATGGAGTCTCTCCGTTTAAAGACGTTGACACAGCGATGGAACCATACTTTGCATATGCGTCTGAACATGAAATTATAGAGAGTAAAGACGAATATATCAATTCGGTTGGATTTGTAACAGTAGGCGAACTGGCAGGAATGCTACTGCGCGGCCTGGGTTTTCAAACCGAAGGGCAGGATGTTGCGGCAATGGCGCTGGAACATGGCTTAATAGAATATGAAATGCCACAAAAATATTTTGAAACAACAGCAATTGTTGATGAGCTTTTTGGTTTTGTAGATGCGGCTATGCGCCAGGTTCCGGCAGACGAAGAAATGCCGCTGTACACAAAAGCGGTATCTTCAGGATTAATCACGGAAGAGGAGCGTAAGATGATTAAAGACGCTGACTTAAACTACTGGTTAAGCGGCGGAAATCATATGAGGCTGCAAAGTAAAGAAGTAATAGATCCAATTTCAAAAAGACCATACAGCGTGATCGGCAGTCAGAATATGAGTTCAGCAGGCTTCTATTTTACTGGTGGCAATAGCTTTTCCGCCGACGACAAGTCCATCTTTTTGAACCATGACTACCGGCAGGACGGCACAACGCTGGTTAAATTTGTACGGTACTATCTGGAAACGGGAGAAACAGAAGTGATTGATGAGGGGGTAAAATTCTATGAGGGAATTGCAGGCCCCAGCAACAAATTCTTCTATACAAAGGGTACGAAGGCGTACCTGTATGACTGTGATACCAAGGAAACGAAATATCTGTGCACCCATCCTGAAGGAATCAATTTTTATGGTCCGCCATCTATAACCAATGACGGAAAATTTGCGACCGTATATTGGCGTGATGCAGATGGAAGAGCGCGGGAGGCCGCTGTGATTAATACGGAAACCGGCGAATTTAAAAAATTTCTGGAGAGCGACACAATCAAGGGAATGTTTGCAGCGCCCCAGGATCACTTCGATCATCCGATCATCAATCCGGTGGACAGCAACTTTATCTTCTTCAATCGTGGAAACGATACCTACATTCCCGACCGAATGTATACGATTGATCTGCGTACTAACGAGATTAAGAATGCGTATAAGCAAAAAATGCTCGCAAACGGAACTGTCGGTGAGGCAATCGGACACGAAGCTTGGAGCAACGACGGGGAATGGCTCTATTTTGTAAAATATCCGCTTGGTATCAGTAAATTAGGACCGACAGGAATCATGCGTGTATCCAAGGACGGGAGTAAGTACGAATATGTCAATACAGACCACACGGTGCTGCACCAGTCTCCAAGTCCGGATGGAAAATGGGTTGTTGCAGACTACAACACGATTCCTCAGCCAGATGGAAAATATAAGTCAAAGATTGTTATATGCAATGTGGAGACAAAGGAATCTTATATTCTTTGCGATATTTATATTGGAAATGGTCATCCTTTCCATGCGCACCCGGCCTTCAGTAATGACGGAACAAAAATTCTGTTTACAATGCTTGATCCCGATGATGATTTTAAGGGAAAAGTCGGAGTGATTGATGTCAGCGATATAGTGAGGAAATAACATGATAAAGACGATCAGACGTATGGTATCTATTCTGACGGTCGCAGTATTGCTTTTTCCTGGGGTCAGGGTGCCAGCTGTTTTCGGGTCAAAGCTCGTATACGGAGATGCGGTGCGGACAGAGAATTCCGTTTTTGTGCCGATAATGAATTGCTCCGCTCAGCAAACGTCCATTGTCTTTGTTGTGGCGGTATATCAAGGAAAATGTCTGTATTCCGTTAAAGCGGAGAACATTTTATTAAATGCGTATGAGCAGCGGAAGGCAGAAGCAAACGTTGTTTTTCCGGAGACGCAGTCAGAAGTGCGGACCTTTGTGTGGAACAGTTTAGAGGAGATGAAGCCTATTCCAAATGAAGCGGAATATTTTGCACCGACTGAACTTGAGGCGGATTTTACGGGAGGAACACGCGCAGCGGCATACCATGCGGTACCGCTGCGCTGGAATCAGAAGGAGAGTCTGCGCGAAAACACGGCATATTATAAAATCGAACGAGACGGAGTCCATATCGCAGATACAGCAAATCTCTTTTACACAGATACCGGACTTGAGGCGGGAGAGGAACATACCTACCGGGTGAGGGCAGTCAGTACGCTTGGAATCAGTTCCACCGCTGTGGAACAGACAGTAAATACGCAGCAGGAGGCGCTGTTGGATTACCGCACGGAGAATGCCTCCGGAATGAATTTATACCAACTTGCTTCCATGCCGGTTACGAGCGGTGCCACGAACGTGAACACTCCGGCGGTAAAAGAAGGGGTTTCCTGCGTTCTGGTGGAGCCGATCTTGTCGAAAATAAAATACGTGTCGTATGACATTGATGATGAATATTTACGTGGAGATGGAGTCAACGGCCTAAGTGCGTCAATCTTTGTGACATTTTTTGATAACGGGACTGTGCCGATAGAACTGGCGTATGATTCCACGAACGATAACGAAGGAGAAGCTCCGGGGTTTACAAGGGTGACAATTCCACGCTATGACACAAATACATGGCGAACGGCAGAGGTAACGATTGCGAACGGAGATTTTCGTAATTCGCAGTCTACCGCGGTTGGCGGCGTTTCAATCGGAGCAGATTTTCGGTTTACCGGAAGAAATTCGCAATTGTACATTTCCTGCGTGAAAGTGGTGAAACATCCCAGCACAATTCATACAGAGGATAACGCACTGTGGCGTGATACGCTGTTGCGGGCAAGAATTTTAAATCAGAAGCAAGCAGATTCACCTGGCGCACTGCTGACACGTAGAGACGCGCAAACGCTCATCCGGCTTGCAACGGGACAATATGGTGCGGCGGATGGACAACGGCCTATAAAGCCCGATGAAGTCATTTATCCGATAGAATTTCTGCAAACTTATTTGACAGCGTTGGGATATCCGGCAGAGCATGATCAAGCAATTGCCTTGGCCGCCAAACTGAAAATTTGGCACGGTGAAACAGTCTCGCCGTTATGTGTCGGAGACGCCGCGCTCATGCTGGCCAATGGCCTACAAGTACCGCCGAGGGGAGAAAATGAGCCATCTTTTTCTTTAGTGATGGCATCCGGTTTGATTACCAAGGAAGAAATCCGAGCAAGCGCTCATGCGAAATTGATCTACTTGATGAATGGGGGCAGAAATATGCAGCTTGACATGAAAATGAAGACAGATCTTGTGAGCGGCAGGAAATACGCCGTGATCGGAAAAGAAAAGAGTGACACGAGTACGTTTTATTTTACGGGTGGTTCCAGCTTTACAGCAGACAGCGGGAAGCTGATTGTTAACATGGATTACCACCTTGGGTCGGTAAACTGCATGTTTGGTTTGTTTGATATGGAAACGAAAACAACGGAAACAGTTGCAGAGGGGGTACATTTCTATGAAGGAATTACGAGTCCGGTAAATAAATTTTTTTACACCAAAGGCAGCGAGGCATTTTTATATGATATCAATACCAAAGAGACTCGTAAAATCGGAGATAACCCTGAGGGTAGAGCATTTTACGGACCACCGTCGATGACCAATGACGGGAAAACGGCTTCGGTGTATTGGAGAGACAGTGAGGGAAAAACGCGCAATGCGGGGCTTTTTGACCTTGAGACAGGGAATTTTACACAAATCCTGTTTCGCGACCAGATCATGGATATCTTTGAGGCACCGCAGAATATGTTTGATCATCCGATTCTTAATCCGGAGGATAAGCATACAGTATTTTTTAACCGTGGTAATGACACCTACATTCCGGATAGAATGTATCTGCTTGACGTTACAACTGGCAATATCAAAAATATGTATCACCAGCAGACCATGCCGGACGGGACGCTAGGGGAGGCAATCGGCCATGAATCCTGGAGTTTTGACGGCGAATGGATGTATTTTGTAAAGTATCCGGATCCCTTCAGTAAAATCAAGCCTACCGGAATTATGCGTGTATCAAAGGATTGCTCAAGGTATGAATACGTGAATACGAACCATCCGTTCTGGCATGCTTCGCCGAGCCCAGACGGCAAATGGGTTGTCGGGGACTACTTTTTAATAGACAACGGAGACGGCAGATATAAATCTAAGATCGCAATTTGCAATATTGAAACTAAGGAGTCGTATGTTCTGGCGGAATTTTATATATCAACCCAGCATCCGTCACACCCGCATCCTGCGTTTAGCTATGACGGGAAAAAGATTTGCTTTACAATATTGGACGAATATGATGAATTTAACAGCAAGGTTGCTGTGATGGATGTTAGTGACATTGTTAGCAAATAATAATTATAGGCAAAAATAGATTTAAGGAGGATTTTGTATGTTAAAATTCTACCGCAGAATAGTATCTGTAATTGCGGCAACGGCGGTGCTGTCGTCTGCATCTGCCGTGTGGGCGGCGGAGCCGCAGAGCGTGATGGAGGATTCTTTTGCTTATCCTGTGGGGACGGACATTAAAACAGAGGCAAATGGCTGGAAATTTGACGCCGGTGATTCTAATGCGGCTGTATATAGCGCAACAGCTGCAGCAGATCCGTCTGGCGCAGAAAATACAGCGCTGAAAATTGACGTCACGCAAAAGGGCGCGAACACGGGTTCGAAATACAGTTATCTGCGTTATCCGTTTAACCCCGTGTCCGACTCTAAATGTAACGAATTCAGCTACCGGATTTATATTCCGTCTGACGTTGAGGGCTATAACACGCAGGCAACGTCGGTTGGTGCGAACGGTGATGTGTTAGGCGCACCGATATATCTGGCTTTGGATGATACTTTGGCGAACAGGACGGGTCCCTTTTATCAGACGATTTCTATTGGAACCAAAGAGTCCGGCCTGAACAGATTAAAGATGCGCGGTTCGAAGGACGCGACCACAAATGATACAAGGGAAGTCGATTTCCCACTGGAGGCGGATTGTTGGCATACGGTGAGTACCATTGTTGATTCTGTAGGAAAACGGATTCATATGACCGTGTTAAACGAGAAAAGTGGAACAGTTCAGAGCGAGGCTCTGTATTATCAACGGTATTTGAATGCTCCCGCAACACTTGCGCAGTTTGAAGTATATCCCCATTTTGGTTTTCAAAATGTTATGGTCTATTTGGATGATTTTGAGCTGAAGGCTTACGACTATACGGACACCATAGCAGCAGACAAGACAGCTTTGACACTTGATGATATAGCGGATTTTGCCAACGTGACAAAGGATTTTGCTCTGCCGGAATTTGGTTCAGTATATAAGAGTGTTCTTAGTTGGGAATCGAGCAATCCGTCCGTGATCAAGGTTGAAAACGGCAGGGCGCTGGTTGCGCAAGCGGTAGAGGATACAACGGTTACACTGACGGCAACCCTGCAGGGAGCGGTGACAGACACAAAGGAATTTGTTTTAACTGTACCCGGCGCCGGCAGCCTAGGTGAGGCATTCCAAAAGCTTACCTTGGCGAAACTGACAAGTGAGTATTCGCAGGCGATTACCACGAGTTTCAGTCTGGATACGAGCAGCTTTATCACGGGTGTTCATATTGATTGGAGTTCCAGCGATGCGTCGGTAATCGCAATCGACGGGACAGAGGCGGTTGTCAGCCGAAAAGACTATGACCGTCCGGTGACGCTGACCGCTAAACTCAGTGCGAACGGCTCAGACGCGGTAATGTATAAATCCTTTAAGCTGAATGTGTGGGCGGCAGAACCGACGACAGAACTGAAAGAAACCTTTAATTATACGGAATTTGCAGGAATGTCAATTTCTGAAGTAACTCCGATGACGGTGAACGGCTGGAAGCAAGACTACGCAGATGGTATTTATTTTAATAATAGTAATACAAAACTGAAACCCGATCCGGATGACGAAGCCGGATGTCTGATAGAGCATGTGCGCACAGTGGTCGACGGATCTGGCAAAAATAATAATATCACTTGGTCTCTGCCGGAAGTGCAGACAGGGAAGACGGTTATCATGCAGGCCAGAATGAATTTTAACACGGAAACGGCCTCCCGCTACAGTGTTGAGTTTTTTGGAAAAGGGACGACAGTAGGCGGGACGGTAAACAATGCATTAATACCCGTTGATATTGCATTTGACTACAGTTCGAATCGTATTTGGTCTACTCAGGTTATTGACGGAAATTGGCAGGCAAATAATGCAGCGACCACAATCAGCACAAAACTTCCGGAACTGGGCAAATGGTTTGACCTGAAGGTAGAAATGAGACTTACAGAGCAGGTGTTTGATATTTATATCGATGGAGAACGCCTGAACACAACTTCGGTTCCGTTCCGTTGCTCGGGTGATCCCACGCCGAATAATGCGGCGAAATCAGTAGATAATATTAATCTGTTTCGTACGTATATCTTTCGTTCGTATGGTGACGGAGAACTGTTAATCGATGATTTGTCTATGCGCGGTATAGAAAAAGAGTCAACCATGCGTCCGTTCCAGTTGGGGGATGTGATCTATAAAGACGAGCAAGGTCAGGTCGTGCCTGAGATGACATCAGGTGGTACGGTAGACAGCATACGAGTGATTAAGCAGCATGACAAAAACGCAGTATTCATTGTAGCGCTCTATCAAGACAGTCGTCTGCTGGATACATATACAACCTCGGTTTCAGCCAGTACGACGGTTTCATGCGGCTTAAAGCTTCCAGATGACTTGACCGGCGTTCAGGTCAAAGCATTTGTCTGGGATGACTGTGACGTATCTATGATGCCGTTGTCAGATACCGCAGTCCTTCGGTAACAAGATAAAGCGCACGAAGATAATTTTTTTAGAATAATTATAAGTGGAGAGCCGTTTTCCGAATTTTTTGATTCGAGGAAACGGCTCTTGTTGATATACGGCAGGTACTCGTAAATTGATATGAAGTTGCCTCTGGATGGATAAAATTGTGAAAATGCGTGGCGCGGCGTATATTACGTGACAGCACCAAGGGCGGATAAAATGCTTGCGTTATGGAAATGGCAGAGATTTCGGCGGACGTAAAGCTGATGTATAGAGGAGGCATAGCGGCTTGAGCAGTATTAAATGTTCGACGTCTTAATTGACGCACTGAGACAGGCATTATTTTTACAGCTGTTTTCGGAATTCCAACGCAAAAGGCTAAAACGGTACGCACAACAGTATTTGTGTCTTTCCTTTTGTTCGGTACTTTTGACAAATAGGCGGTTTACTTTCAGACAATTTTGGTGTTACAATTAAAGAAAAATTTTCAATCTGTAATTTACAGCAGAAAGGTTGAAGAAACTATATGAATAAAACATTTTGTGTAATTAGTCATACCCACTGGGACAGAGAGTGGTATTTTACCTTTGAGCAGTTCAGAATCAAGTTGATAGATCTTATAGACAATTTGCTTGATATATTAGCAAACGATCCATCATACATTTTTCATCTTGATGCGCAAACGGTTGTTCTGGAGGATTACTTAGAGATTAAGCCGTATCAGAGAGTACATTTGGAAAAATACATAAAAAGCGGAAATATTATAGTCGGACCATGGTATGTACAGAATGATTTTTATTTGTCAAGTGCCGAAGCTACGGTAAGAAATCTTTTGATAGGTATGAAAATTGCAGAAGATTTCGGGAAATGTGCGAAAATCGGTTATACTCCTGACCAGTTCGGACTGCCGGGACAGTTGCCGCAGATATTTAATGATTTCGGGTTGAAATCCCATATTTTCGGACGCGGATATGCTAAATATGAAAATGGAAGAAAAATACCTCAGAGTGCGGAATTCATTTGGCAGTCCCCCGACGGAAGCGAAGTGTTTTCAGTAATCATGCCGTTCTGGTATAATAATGCGCAGAGATTTTCGGAAAATATTGATAAATCCGTGTTGCTGGTCAATAAAATGAAAGAGGCGTTTAAAGATTGGACGGATTCGCAGTATATTTTGATGATGAACGGTGTAGACCATTTGGAAGCGCAGGAAAATTTAAAGCCGATTCTTGAAAAGGTAAATGAGAGGCTTGACGATGGAAAAGTTGTTCAGATGTCCATGCAGGACTATATCGATATGATAATGTAAAATATAAAGAATGCTCCTGTTATAAGTGGTGAACTCAGAGATGGGAAGGACTATGATATCCTGCAGGGTACGCTTTCTACCAGAGTAGATATAAAAAAGCTTAATTTTGATACTCAAAATAAGCTGGAGAATTATATAGAACCCTTGTATTCGATGCTTACCCTGTGTGGCGCCAAAGGAATTTATCCGAAGGATTTGCTCAAGCATATGTGGAAAAAGCTAATTGTAAATCATGCGCATGATAGTATATGTTGCTGTTCTTATCCAAATGTAATGAAGCATATGCAAGACAGGTATATGTCCATAAATGAAATAGGAGACGACCTTTTGGGAAGAGGACTGAAGTTCCTGTCACAGCATGTTGACAGAGAAGGTATGGATAAAAATAACTATATTTTTACGGCAGTTAACACAGTGCAGCACAGATTTACCGGCGTAATAAATGCGGAGATTGATTTTAACGAAACGGATAATGTATCTGAGTTTGTGATTTTGGATAAAAGTGGAAATGAAATTCAGTTTAATATATTGAGGAG
>CABSKZ010000085.1 GCA_902478395.1 uncultured Eubacteriales bacterium
GACGAAGAAAAAGCCTATGACCCGCACTACACCCTACAACAGGAAAGATAGTGGTGGGCCATGAAGAGAATAATCAGAACGCCTTATTTTGAAATTGGTACAAAGAATTACATATACGGAGATACCGTTTTGGAGTACGCGAAGGCAGCAGACGAGGCCGCGGAGAAGTATGACATCGACGTACTTTTCATCACTCCGGCTGTGGAAATCCGCCGCGTGGTGGAAAACACCCGGCATCTCATTGTATTGGCCCCCTATATGGATACGCTCCGGCCAGGCCGCGGCATGGCGGATATTCTGCCGGAAGCGCTTAAAGCTGCGGGGGCTGAAGGCGTGGTGGTAAACCACTGTGAAAAGCCAATGTCCCTGCCGGCGATTAAAGACACCATCAGCCGGGCACGGGAACTTGATATGCTCGTTTTTGCATGTGCAGACACAATTGCCGAAGCAAAGGCAATTGCCCAACTGCACCCCGATATCATTAACCCGGAACCGTCGGAACTGATTGGCGGCACGGAAAGCGGTGTCAGCGATATGGGTTTTGTGAAGGAGTCTATCCGCGCCATCAAGGAAATCTATCCGGATATCCTCGTCGAACAGGCCGCGGGCATTACAAGCGGACAGCAGGTCTATGACTTTATTATGGCTGGCTCGGAGGCCGCGGGGGCCGCGTCCGGTATTATGAACGCTGAAGATCCGTTGGCGATGATTGATGAGATGATAGCCGCGGCCCGCCGTGCTGCTGACGATTTGAGAAAATTGAAATAGCGGAAGAAAAGCGGCTTTTAAATTCTAGCGCAGGGGGCGAGAATATGCCGTTTGTCGCTGCCCATTTAGCGGAGAGTTGCTGAGAACGCTGTTCTGACCGGTAAGCGGCCCTCCCCGCTCTGCCTCTGACGCGGAACCTGAAAAATTTAAAAAGAAACAGGAGGAAACCATGGTTTATAAAGAATCCTTCAAGGTACAGTCTAACGACAAGATGTGCACTTTTCACAATGTAACAAAACAGGCAAAAGAAGTGGTGGAGCACTCCGGCATAAAAGATGGAATTGCCGTGATTTATTCCCGCCACACAACCTGCTGTGTCATCACACAGGAATGCGCCTTCGACATGTCAATGACCGGGCTGGAAACGCTTCAGCAGGATTTGGTGGATGTGTTTGAAAATACCATTCCCACCTGCCGCCGGGAGGGGATGTATCTCCATCCAGGGCCAAAGGCGCTGAAATTTGCTGAGGAGCATGGGGAAGATGCGCGTGGCTGCCACAATACAGACGCACATCTGCGCTCCTCCATCATCGGGCGCAGTGAAACCATTGTGATTGACGGCGGCGAACTGGATTTAGGGGAGTATGGATTTATTTATTTCATCGATTTTGACCACACCAGAGCCCGTGAGCGGACGGTGCAGATTATGGTGATAGGGGAATAAACAGAAAGAAATCGTAGAGCGGGGTAGACAAACGAAAACACAGAAACCGGACAGAGACAGTGCATACTTGAACCCGCTCTTTTGTTTCTGGGTTTTGGGAAAGGATGACATGTAATGAAAATAGGATTGTTACCTCTGTACATCAAGCTATATGATGACAAGTGCTCCTACATGCGCCCACGTCTGGAGGCGTTTTATCAGGAAGTTGCACAGCAGTTTGAAAGCCGCGGGTTTGGGGTAGTGCAATCGCCGTTTTGCAGGTTGAAGCACGAGTTCCGGCAGGCGGTCAGCCATTTTGAGGAAGAAGGGGCAGATGCGGTGGTGACGCTGCATATGGCGTATTCACCCTCTTTGGAATCCATCGACGCACTCTGCGAAACGTCGCTTCCCATTGTTGTGCTTGATACAACACAGACGCTGGAATTCACCAATGAACAAAGCCCGTCGGAAATAGACTACTGTCATGGAATACACGGCGTGATGGACCTGTGCAGCATGTTGACGCGCTGGGGCAAAGATTACGCCATTGCGGCGGGGCATTACCTGGAATCGGACTGTATTGACCGTGTCTGCGGCTATGTACGCGCGGCAGTCGCGGTACATGCCCTAAACGGCGCGCGGGTCGGACTGGTTGGCGGTGCATTTGAAGGTATGGGAGATTTCCGTGTCTCTTATGATGAGCTTGCAAACCGGTTTGGCATTGAAGTGCTAGCCCAGCAGCCAGAGCAGCTGCGGGAATGGAATCAAAGTATAACAGAAGGTGAATTGCAGGCGGAGATGGCGGAAAACGAAAGGCAGTTCATATTCGGTGAGGACATCGACCGGGAAGAATATGTGTCTGCCGTGCGTTCATGCCTGACTTTGCGCAAGTGTGTGGAGGAAGAAAGGTTATCTGCCTTCTCAGTAAACTTCACGAAAGTAGGCAAAGAGTTCGGGCTGGATTCGATGCCGTTTCTTGAATGCTGTAAGGCTATGAGCCGCGGCGTTGGCTATGCCGGGGAAGGAGATGCGCTTACGGCTGCTTTTGTCGGCGCTTTGCTACAAGGGTATCCAGATACAACCTTTGTAGAAATTTTTTGTCCGGACTGGAAAAATGATATGGTATTTTTGAGCCATATGGGGGAAATCAATTACCGCATCGCGGACAATAAACCACTCGTCTGCCGCATGGGGGTGAACTATACGCAGGCGGATTTCCCATATGTGGGCTACGCGCGTATGAAGGGCGGCGCGGGCGTATATGTGAATGTGAGCCGTGGCAGAGACGATTACCGTCTGCTGCTTGCGCCTGCAGAAATGCTCTCGTTTGACAGCGATAATTTTACACGCACCATGCGCGGGTGGATGAAGCCTGCAGGAACAACCGCAGAGTTCCTTGAAGCGCTCAGCCAAAACGGCGCGACGCACCACAGTGCGTTTGTCTATGGTGCTTCAGCGGATGAACTTGCATATTTCGGCCGTCTGCTGAAACTGGATACCGTAGTAATTTAGAAACCGGCAGACATCAAATAACAAATAGGGAATGAAGTGATTTGGATTATTTAATCGGACTGGATATCGGAACCTCGTCCATCAAGGGCGTTCTTCTGTCGGCGGACGGCACGGAACGGATAACAGGAAAAAGTCAATTTACCTATACGCAACAGGAGAACGGTGGTCTGGAAATTGACGCTGAGGACTACATAACCGCCTGTTTTTCTTTGCTGGAAAAACTAGCGAAAGCAGTTCCCGCCGATGGAATGCTACGTGCGGTTTGCGCCGCGTCCGCGAGTGGCAATCTATTGTTGCTCGACGAAGACGGAAGCCCGTCTACGCCCATTTTCAACTGGCAGGACGGCAGGGTGGATGACGAGGCGGAAAAAATTTTGGGTCAGATGGATACAGAAGCCTTCTATGACAAAAACGGCTGGCCGTTCGACTACAAGACATTTCCGCTCGCGATGCTCTGCTGGCTGAAATGTCACAGGCCAGAGCTTTTGGAGCGGTGCGGAAAAGTCTGCATGAGCACGGAATATTTATATTACCGGCTTACAGGAAAATGGGGAATCAGCGGCTCAGCGGGCACCCCCTTCTATCTGATTGATCAGAGAAATGGCACATATGACAGAAAAATTCTCAATGCGTTGGGCATTGGAGAAAGCCAGCTTCCGCCGGTCGGAAAAGCGGGTGAAGCGGTTGGAACCGTGACCAACGAAGCATCAGTCCGCTGTATGCTGCCGGTGGGCATTCCGGTAGTTTTGGGGACCTTCGACCATCCCAGTGCGGCCCGGGGGAGCGGCGTGCTGTCAGAAGGACAGATGCTGCTATCCTGCGGTACCTCCTGGGTAGGATTCTATCCGGTACGCGACAGGCAAAAGGCAATAGAGAACAAAATGCTGGTGGATCCGTTTCTTTCACCGCAGGGCTGCTGGGGAGCCATGTTTTCGCTCCCTTCTATTTCTGGCCGAATTGAGTGGTATATCCGGAAATATATCGCGGATTCGGGTGATGTTTTTCAGAAATTTGCCGCTGAAGCCGCGAAATCAATGCCGGGAGCGGGCGGACTGGCCATCAATCCGGCGGGGGAGCCGGACGATGAAATCATCCGCAAATATCCGAAAAGCGATATTGCGCGGGCCATTATGGAAGGAACAGCAAGGCTGCTCAATGAGAGAATATGCGAGCTGCGTGCAGGTGGTATTTCCGCGCAGTCAGCCGTTATGGTGGGCGGGCCGACGGCCAACCCAATGTGGATACAGGTCATCCGGGAAATTACAGGAATACCCGTTCGGGTCATGCACGGGGCGTATGCCGGAGCAATCGGGGCGGCAATGGTGGCCGGAATTTCAGCAGGATTATATGAGGACGAGGCCGCAGCATTCAAACGGCTGCGGGAGGATTGAGGAGGTCTTTTATGTTTCAGTTAAATTTGACAGACTATGACAAAAAGGTTTATGAGACGGAATTGAGAGATTTTCTGCCGCCAAAAATTATCGATATTCATACGCATATCTGGAAAAACACCTTCCGTTTCCAAGGAGAGAAAAACGGAGGCTCGGGCTGGCCAGAACTGGTCGCGGATGAACAGACTGCAGAAAATCTGATGCAAAGCTTTCGGGAGCTGTTTCCTGCTAATGAAGTAACACCGCTCGTTTTCGGCGGCTGCAACCACGACGTGGGGCAGTGCAACGACTATGTGGCTGAGGCTGCGGAGCAATACAGTTTTCCGACGCTTCTGCGCACAGAATATAGTATGGCGCCGGAGGTTCTGGAAGCAGAGGTAAAAAAGAACGGTTGCCTGGGGCTTAAGCCGTACCTCACAAACTGCCCGCCGTACATTCCTGTTAACGAAATCCGGATTTTTGATTATTTACCATATGAACATCTGGAAGTTGCCAACAGACATGGCTGGATTGTTATGCTGCACATTCCCAGGTCGCAGCGCCTGCGTGACGCGCTGAACGTCGCGCAGCTTATGGAAATCGAAAAGAAATATCCAAATGTCAGGTTGATTGTGGCACATGTCGGCCGGGCGTACTCGAAAGAAGACATTGGAGAGGCGTTTGAGGTACTCAAGCATACAGAAAATATGCTGTTTGATTTTACGGCTAATGTTTGCAGCGACGCCATCAGTTCATGTATCAGGGCGCTGGGAACAAAACGGCTGATGTTTGGTTCCGATATGCCGATTGCGATTATGCGGATGTATCGCATAACAGAAAATGGGTTCTACTACAACGTTGTGCCGAGGGGCTTGTACGGCGACGTTTCGGATGACCCGCATATGCGTGAAACGGACGAAACGGACGTGACCCTCATGATTTATGAACAGCTGCGCGCGCTCAAACGTAGTGCGGTGGAACTAAAGCTGACAGACGGCGATATCGAAGATATTATGTACCGCAACGCATATCAGTTGCTTACAGATGTGAAAAATAATCTAGCAAATGAATAGAAAAACAAAAATGGGCAGGAACGCCGCTAAACGGCTGTTCCTGCCCATTTTTATAGTACATGCCGAAACAAGAAATATCCATTGCTGTATGTTTTGGGGAAAGACAAACTCTATCATCGAATATGTAATCGGTGGTTTCCGTGAAGAAAAGCGGGCCTCCACACAGTGCGTTCTGCTGATACGATGATGGACGCGAGTTATTTTGCGGCTGCTTTGGTGAGGTAAACTAAACGGCTGATGATAATTTCTTAACCGCCTTATCCAAAACAAAAAATAGAATCAACGTCACAAAAATAAACACTACGCTGTACGCAGAGGCGATGGCCCGATCACCGCTTTGCAGGTAAGGAACCATCATGACGGCAAAGGTTTTTACATTTCCGCCGCCGATGAGCAGCGTCGGGAAATACTGCCCGAATGATATGATATACCCCATGCAGAGGGAGGCGGTCAGACCGGGTAGCAGTGCCGGAATGGAAACCTCCCAGAATGCCCGCAGCGGTCCCGCACCCATTGTGAGGGCAGCCTCTTCGCAGGTGACGCCGATTGCGGCGGTGGAATCCGTCATTAGCTTCACTGTGTAGGGCAAGGACAGAAGCACATGGATAATCACTACACCCAGAAAAGTATCGGACAGGCCGAGCCTGAGGAAAATCACGTGCAGCCCCATGGTAAAGGCCGTGCCGGCGACGATGACCGGCAGCATCGCGGAGAAATGAATCAGCCGCTTGCCCGGAAAGTCGTAAAACACCAGTGCGCGGGCGGTCATTGTCCCTACGGTCGTAGCAAGTATAGCAACGATGGAAGAGAGCAATATGCTTAAGCCTAACGAATGGAGGGCGCCGGAATAACCGCCGAACACTTCTTTCATTGCGCGTAACGACAGACCGGAGGGCAGCAGGCTCGGCCAAGCCCATTTTTGAGAGAAACTCCACAAAATGAGCAACATAAGAGGCAGAAGAATGCAGATGACACAGAGAAGCACGCAAAAGCGGGAGAGCAAATGTTTGTTTTGGCTCACAGGACGTCCCCTCCTTCTGTGTCCGGGGTTTGCCCTCTGTCCGCCATGAAATACCAAACGGCGGCAAGTAGCAAAGACACTGCCAGCATAACCGTATTGATTGCCATGGCGTACGGCCGGTGGAGCAGATCCGGGTGGGAATATTCAATAAACGCCTGCACCGGAAGGGCCTTCGGTATGGTCGCTCCCAGCAGAAACGGCAGTTCGTACGCGCCAAAGGAATAGGTAAGGATAATGAAAAAAGCATTCCGCACCGCCGGCATACAAAGCGGCAGTGTAACATGAAAAAATGTTTGTCGGCGGCTTGCGCCCAGATTCGCGGAAGCCTCCCGCAGTGAGCTGTCGATGTTTCCCATGAGTGGGAGTACAAAATAGCAGACAAACGGGATTTCCTTCCAAAGGTATGACAGAATGATTCCTATACTGTTTGGCGTGTACAGCAGGTTTGGAAAGGATTCCTGCGAGTTGGTTAAGCCAAGCGCATACAGCAACCGTGCAAACAGACCGGACTGGGCGAACAGGCTCGTCACAAACAGTGCCACTACCAAATGCGGAATCATAATCGGTACAGTCAAAAGCCGCCGCAGCCTTCCATTCGTCCGTTTCAGCATTACGAGAGCATAGCAGAGCCCGACGCCGAAGACGACCGCGAGGACGGATGATACGAAGGAGATATACAGACTGATGCTCGTTCCGGCGAGCAGCGTTCCGCTTTCCAGCAGTTCTCGGAAATAGCGGAAGGTGGAGCGTGTCAGGCCCATAGATGGAATAACACCAAAGCTCTGGATAATGCAAACCGCCGCTCCTGCAAGCAGAAGGGCGGTCAGCAGCAAGAACGGGGTCAGTAGGAGCCATGGTGTTTTTCTACGCCTCATTTACCGACCACTTCTTCCTGCCAGATTTCTTCAATCAGCGGAACCAGTTTGGCAGGCATCTGCGGCAGCTTCTTTTCGTTCAGCTCCGCCAGCGGAATGGCCCCGCCGCCGGACGGCATTCCCTCATCAAACAGCTTCTGTTCTTCTTCATTCATGCGGGTGATGTCCACAGCCGGGCAGATTTTTGCAATTTCCAACCGAGCCGCCTGCATTTCCGGTGACAATACTTCGTTGATGACCGCGAGCGCGGCTTCCTTGTGCGGAGAGTTCGCCGCGATTGCGATGTAGTCCGTATCCGCGCCCATCCCGTTTTCAAACTGGAAAGAGGTCACACTCTGCGGGAAAGTTCCTTTTTCCACCTCCGCGAGATAGGTGTATGGATAACAACTGAGCGTCATATCCAGTTCACCATCCGCGAACATATTGTCTACCTGCGCAATGGTCGCGGGGAAGGTCTTTCCCTGATTCCATAGATATGGATTCAGCTCACGCAGATACTGGAGGGCAGGCTCGATGGCATTTTTCACGGCTTCTTTATCCGCCTCCATTGTTTGAAACTGCTCATGGCCGAGCAGATTGTATATCAGGTTCACTACGAAGGTGCGTCCGGTAAAGTCGGGCAGTGCGGGGTAGGTCACGCGCCCCGCGTGTTCTTTTGCAAACTCCAGTATTTCTGCCGCGTTTTTTGGCCGCTCCTGCGTTTTGGCGCTGTCGGTTATCAGCACCATCATATTTTTACCGTAGGCAGCCTCGTATCCGTCTGTGGGGTAGCCGTAGTCATATTTAATGTCGTGTGCCTCCGCGTCAACATACTTAAAATTCGGCAAATAATCGGTAATCGACCCGAGCAGCAGGTCATTTTCTTTCGCGGTATAGAAATTTTCGCCGTTGATCCATATCATGTCGATGGAACCGTTCTTCTTTCCAGCCTGTTTTTCGCCGGATAGCTTGCTCATAACCTGCTCAATGTCCATCGGCATCCGTTTCAAAGTAATGTTGTACTTTTCCTTGACCTTCGGGGCGAGGACCGTATCAATCCAGCGGTTATTAGCCTCATTGCCGCCCCAGCCATAAAAACTGACAGTCTGTCCCTTTGCTTTCTCCAAGATGGAAGAAAAATCCTGTGACTGATCGAACTCACCCGCAGAAGAACCGCAGGCTGTCAGCAGAGAAAGACTCAAAACAGCGGCCATCAGGCGTATCAGTAATTTTTTCACAATAACCCCTCCAAACGGATTCTTGACTAGTTAGTTTCGTAGTATTCCTTCACAGCGGCGAAGAACGCATCGATATTGTCCCAGCTGGAAAGCGGCGGGATGTCGCAGCCGCTGGAAATGATGAAATTCGGGTAGCCGCAGCATTCTCCCATGATGTCGAGGGTCGCCTGCCGGACCGATTCCGGTGTTCCATTGCGTATTTGTCCTGCCGGATCAACATTGCCCATTGCGATGGTATCCGCCGGAATGTGCTTCATCATCTCCGACATACGGATGGAATTGCCGAAGTGGTAGGCGGCGGAACCGGTGGATAAAATAGAATCTATCATGGAGATGGTGTTATCGCCGCAGTTGTGGTAAATGACGATAAAGGTATCGTCCTGCACTGCGTCCACGATGCGTTTCACATAGGGAGACGAGAACTCGTCCGCAAGGTCAGGCGACAGCAGACCAGTCAGTGGTTCCGCCATAACGACGCCGTTCGCGCCAACCTTTTTGTAGGCGTTTATGTAATCGATAATAAAGGCGGAAACCTTATCCATTACCATGTGCACCATTTCCGGTTCTTCATAGCAGTAGATCATTGCTTCAGATACGTCCATCAGCCTTCCAGCAAGGGAGAACGGGCCAATGACGCCGGCGAACACCGGACGGTCTGTAATCAGTTTCACGGCCTTTTCAATGCCCTCGATATAGATTCCGGTACGGCTTGCACCGACAGCTGGAATTTCCAGTTTTTCCGCAGCCTCAAGGTCGGAAACAACACTGCCGATAACAGTTGGGACTTCGCCGTCAGAAAAGCGGATTTGAGAGCCGAAGCATTCTGCTTCCACAGACAGGTCCATCAGGCTGACAGACGCGGCGGAGTCGACGCGGTCCGCAACCGCTTTCATTCCGTTTGCCTGCGCGTCGCTGCTTGAAATCAAATCCTTTACACTGATGTTTAAAAGCTGGATGGCAGGGAAAGACAAAACCGGCATGGCGGTTTTCTGTTTCGCATCCAACTGTTCTTTCAGCCATTGTTTCATGTCTCGTTTTTCCATAACGATTCTCCTTTATTTAAAATTGGTTACAATACTCAAAATCCAACGGAATTTTACTTTCATCCCCACGGCGGAGATGGGTGAAACCGCACTCATACAGCATTTTCCGGCAGGCGTTCATATCGAACCCACGGTTCTCGGA
>CABSKZ010000086.1 GCA_902478395.1 uncultured Eubacteriales bacterium
TCCGCATACGCGTTTGGATAAACAAGCGCAGCAGAATTCTCGCCGGAGACACTTGCGAGCGTCTCGCCGTTTTGATTTCTAACTTCCAATGTCAGCATAGCCATATCAGCACCCCTTATGTATATTTGTTCGGTTTACATTATAGCATGATAGAAAACCAAAAGCAAGGCGATTTTAGCAATCTCCCCCATCACTCATGTCCTTATTCGTAATTCCCAATAAATCATTTTCTGAAACTTCTAAAGCTTCTGCTATACGGTAAACCTTATAAATCCCCGGCATTTGCTTTTCATTTTCATAATTAGACAGGCTACTCATTGAAATTTTCGCTTTGCGGGCTAATTCGGCTTGCGTCCAGCCCTTTTCAATTCTTAGTTGTCTAACATTATTCGCAAACTTTTCCATAACCAGATGCTTCCATCTCACTATATATACTCCTCTCCTCCGAATGATTTCACATGTCATTTTTCAAATTTTATTATAGGGAATATCACCCTAATAGTCAACAGGGTACTTTGCCATAATATAAACTGGGTGATGAATATGATTAGATTAAAAATGTTGCGGAAAGAAAAGAAATTCATACAAATCAAAATGCAAATGCTGACCGGTATTGACCAGAGTGATTATTCAAAAATGGAACGCGGGCTAAAATCCCCCACTATGGAGAATTTAATTCAATTTGCATTAATTTTTAACACGAGTATTGATTTTATTGTAGGAATTACGGAAGATAGGAGGCCTCATCCCCGGAATAAGGCCGCTGTGGAAATACAAGAAAAATTCTTATGATTTTTTGTCTGTTTTCAACTTTAAGGGAAGTCTATTTTGAAACTTCACGCTCAGTTACTATGGGGCTTGTGAAAACTATTTCGCCCTACATTTTTTAACGAACAAATGCCGCTGTCACAATATGAAAGGAAAACCTCGACCCGCAATTAGTTGCAAGCCCTTTTTGCTCGGGATACGCAAAACATTTTTTACTCATAGGGCCAACGCATAAAGGCAAAAATTCTTTCTCTGCACGCAAGCGCCCCCAAAACACGGATAAAATAAAAAATATTGTAATTTTCCATATTTTACGGTATACTATTACATATATTGAAACAAATGGGGTGAAATACATTGCAGCAATTGAAAGAATTACACAAAATTTGTGTGATGGGAGATTCTATCTTAAAATCCGTTATTTTCAACGAAGAGGCAGGACGCTACACATTCATGAAGGAGGGCGCCGTATATGCTTTTGAGCGGGCGCATGACGTCGAGATAGTAAACTACGCAAAATTTGGCTGCACCATCCCGAAGGGGTATGAAAAGCTCCGTCAGGTACTTGAAAAAGGTGACGGTTCAGAGGCTGTGCTGATTGAATTTGGCGGTAACGACTGCGACTACGACTGGGATGCGGTGGCCGCCGCTCCGCTGGCTTTGCACACCCCCAACACGCCATACGGCCAATTTACCGAAACGCTCGACCGCATGATAGCATTGGTGAAGGACTTCGGAAAGCGCCCCTTTGTTATGAACCTGCCGCCCATCAGCCATGAACGCTATTTTCAGTGGATTTCCAAAGGAGATGCTAAACGTGCGGAAAACCTCCTGAAATTCTTAAAAAACGAAAACATAATCTACCGCCATCAGGAATATTACTCCCGTGCACTGGAACTGGCCGCAATGCGGCACGGGCTTTACATCGTCAATGTGCGGGACGCGTTTCTCCCCATTCAAGATTACGACAGCTATCTCTGCGTAGATGGCATCCACCCGAACGAAAAGGGGCAGCGAATCATACAGGATGTGTTCGCCCGCTCCTATGCGGAACTTTTTTCATAAACCCATTGCGGTGAGAGCCGCCGCAGAATTTTTTTATATAACAGAACTGAAGATTCAGCATTAGAGAATCAAATCCCATATGGTTAAAAGAGCAAACTTCCAGTAAATATGCGTGAAAATATGCAAAGTATTTCCTTCCTGTTTTCCTTTCCTTACAAGAAAATTTGCTCTTCTCACTCTACGTCCCTGCACTTAGGCAATATTTTTAATTTTTCAGCTTTTGCAGATTGCAGCAAGGCAGATAGCCTTGCAAAAACATGAAAGCCGAAAGGCAAAATTTTTAACAAGCGCAGGGCGTATGGTATCTGGCGCTGTTTTGCCTAAGGGCTTATCTTAAAATTCCCTTTGTGGGAAAAGGAGGCCAATGAAACATGAACACCAGTCCCTATCCGCTTTACGAGGTACGCGACATCGCTGACATCAAAGACATGCTGGCGCAGAGCATTTCTCTTTACGGTCAAAAACCCGCTTTTCTGGTGAAAAAAAAGAGCGGCGGGCCTTACACTCCCGTAACCTATGCTGAATTGGGAAATGACGTCGAGGCGCTTGGAACCGCTTTTCTTTCACTCGGTCTTGCTGATAAAAAAATTGCCGTTATCGGCGAGAACCGCTATGAATGGGCTATTTCCTATCTTGCTGCTGTCACGGGAAAAAGCACCGTCGTGCCGCTGGACAAGGAGCTTCCCGCGGAGGATATTGGGAATCTGCTGACGCGTGCCAATGTTTCATGTATTGTTTACTCCGGCAAGCTGGCGGATACGGTCCTTAAGTTGTGCGGGGAGCTGTCTAATCCTCCGGTTCTGGTCAATATGGACTTGGACGCAGACAATGGTTTCGAACGGTCCCTGCAGGCACTTATGAAGCTAGGTGCAGAGTTGGCCGCAAATGGAAACACAGAATTCCACGACGCCGAAATTGCTCCGGAACATCCCCAGATTCTATTATTTACCTCCGGAACCACGGATATCCCGAAAGGCGTTATGCTTTCCCACACCAATATCGTCACAGATTTAAAGGCTATGTGCCAGATGATTTACATAGATGACCATGATATTTTTCTCTCTGTACTCCCCCTTCACCACACCTACGAATGTACCTGCGGCTTTTTGTGCGCACTCTACCGCGGCTGTACCATTGCACACTGCGAGGGATTAAAACATATCCTCCAAAACATGAAGGAAGCCGGTGCGACAATGATGCTGGGCGTTCCCGCCATGTTCGAGCTAATGTACAAGCGGCTGTGGGCCACCGCGAAAAAAAACGGTCTGGAAAAGAAACTGCGGTTAGGGCTAAAGGTCAGCGCTGTGCTGGGCGCGTTGCATATCGATGTGCGCAAGAAGCTGTTTCAACAAATTCATGACACGCTCGGCGGAAACGTGCGTCTGTTCATCAGCGGCGCAGCGGCAATCGATCCGATAGTATCCAAGGGGTTCCGCAATTTCGGAATTTCCTTTTTACAAGGGTACGGGATTACGGAATGTGCTCCCATTGTGGCGGTAAATCGTGACAAGGCCTATCAGGACAGCGCTGCGGGGCTGGCAATGCCTTGCCTCGATTTGAATATTGCCGACAAGGATGCAGATGGCATAGGGGAAATTGTTTGCCGAGGCAAAAATGTGATGCTCGGCTATTATCAGAACGAAGAAGCGACGAAGCAGGTTTTCGAAAACGGCTGGTTCCATACCGGAGATTTGGGCTATCTCGACCCGGACGGATTTCTTCACATCACAGGCCGGAAGAAGAATGTCATTGTTACCAAAAACGGAAAAAACATCTTTCCGGAGGAACTCGAGACGCTGCTCGGCCGAAATCCATATGTATTGGAAAGCATGATTGTTGGGGAATTTGAGCCGTCCGACGGCGAAACATATCTGCGCGCACAGATTGTGCCGAACTTTGAGCATATCCGGGACGCACACGGGGAGTTGTCCGCCGAAGAACTCCAAAAGCTGATGGAACAGGCGGTTAAGGAGGTCAACGACCGGAATCCCCTGTATAAATACATCCGCCGTGTTACCGTACGCGAGAAAGAATTTGAAAAGACTACAACAAAAAAAATCCAGCGCTACAAGGCTGCCAATCAGTAAGGCAGTTTCTATTCAAAGGAAGGATTGCGGCAATGAAACAGAACAAATATGACGACAAAAAGTTTTTCGAAAAATACAGCCAGATGGACCGCTCCCAAAAAGGACTGGCCAGCGCAGGCGAATGGGAAACCCTCGAAAAGATGCTGCCAGACTTTTCTGGAAAACGGGTTCTGGACCTCGGGTGCGGTTTTGGCTGGCATTGTGAATATGCCGTTTCGCATGGCGCGGAATGCGCGGTCGGAATCGACATTTCGGAAAATATGCTGGTCGAGGCGAGGAAGAACCACAGCGGAAGCAAAATTGAATATATCCGGATGCCCATTGAGGAGATTGCCTTTCCCGCGGATTCGTTTGATGTGGTCATTAGCTCGCTCGCGTTTCATTATGTCAAATCCTTTGAAGAGATTGTGCAAAAAGTGCATACCTGTCTGAAATGCGGCGGCGATTTTGTGTTTTCGTGCGAGCATCCGGTGTTCACCGCCTACGGAACTCAGGACTGGTACTACGATGGAGACGGAAACATTCTGCATTTCCCTGTGGACAACTATTTCAAGGAGGGAGCGCGCAACGCAAACTTTTTGGGAGAGGAGGTCGTCAAATACCACAAAACGCTGACGACCTATGTCAGCACACTGCTCACGAACGGTTTTACGCTCACAGGCCTGGCAGAGCCACAGCCTGCCAGCCATCTCCTGCACACCGTTCCAGGAATGGAGGATGAGTTGCGCCGCCCCATGATGCTGATTGTTTCCGCAAGGAAATATGAAACACTATAAATAAAATAGCGGTTATAGCGCCCAAACTGCTTTGTGTCTTGAATAAGCCTTTCTACACGAGCGTCTTTATGCGCCTTCGGAGGTGGTTTATCGAATCTTTGCTATTTTGTGTCTGCTATGACAGGCTGAGTCCCTTAATTTCATTACTGTATTCCATACTGTAACCCGTAAATTGGCCAATAGCACTACTTTTTATAAGAGAGAAGACGTTTCGTGTCTTCTCTCTTTTGATGAATCATTTACCGCTCGCCGATTTTCATGTTGTTCCGCTCGTTTTTCTTCTTCCGGTAAAACCATGGGGGGATTATTTCTACGTCTAATGCACCATACAAAAACCCGGAGCGTTTCCGCTCCGGGTTTTAATTAAAATGCCTTTTTATAGATTTCCAAAATCTCCGCTACAGAAGTGTCTCTTGGGTTCCCGCCTGTGCAGACATCCGCAAACGCGGACTCAGCAAGCGCTGGCAAATCTTCTTCCTTCACACCGATTTCGTGCAATTTTTGCGGGATGTGTACGTCTACCGACAGCTTGCGGACCGCATCTACCGCCGCTTTGCGGTATTCATCCTCGCTCATGCTTTCTGTGCCTTCCACGCCCATTGCCTGCGCAATGTATTTGTATTTATCGCCGGTGGCAGGCGCGTTATATTCCATCACGTACGGCAGCAGCACAGCGTTTGCCACACCGTGCGGTGTATCGTAGAACGCGCCGAGCGGATGCGCCATGGAATGGACAATGCCCAAGCCTACATTGGAGAACGACATGCCCGCGACATATTGGGCGATACCCATGTCGTTCCGGCAGGTCATACAGCTGTCGTTGACGGAGCCGCGTAAGCTGCGCCCTATCATTTCAATTGATTTGAGGCTCAGGGTATCGGACAGTTCCCATGCCCCTTTGGTAATATATCCTTCAATTGCGTGTGTTAACGCGTCCATTCCCGTCGCTGCGGCGAGGCCCTTTGGCATACTCGCCATCATTTCCGGGTCGATAATCGCCACAACCGGGATATCGTTTACATCTACACAGACGAACTTACGTTTTTTCTCCACATCGGTGATAACATAATTAATCGTCACTTCCGCCGCTGTTCCCGCAGTGGTGGCGACCGCGATAATCGGGACACACTTATTCTTTGTGTCCGCCACGCCCTCCAGCGAAACGACGTCGCTAAATTCCGGATTGTTTACGATAATCGCAATCCCTTTCGCGGTATCGATAGACGACCCACCGCCGATAGCGACGATATAATCCGCTCCGGCCTGTTTGAATGCCTCTACCCCATCTTTTACGTTCTGGACTGTCGGGTTTTGTTTGATGTGGTCAAAAATCTCATAGGAAAGGCCTGCGCCATCCATGACCTTTGTCACCTTTGTCGCAACCTCAAACTTCATCAGGTCCTTATCCGTCACGACAAGCGCCTTTTGAAAGCCCCGTTTTTTCGCTTCCTCCGGGATAACCGAAATTGCGCCTTCCCCAAAATAAGATGTTTCGTTTAAAATCATTCTGTTTGCCATATTCAGTCTCTCCTTTATTGTAAAATATTTGTGTCCTTACTTTCGGGATTATCATATCTCTTCAGACTGTCAACGGACCCCCACGCTGCCCCCAAATATGCTTTCAGAACTCCCCAGGATAAGACGCCGGCAAAAAACCAGACGAACGTTCAAACAGAAACCGCTGCACAAACAAGCAAAACTTATCGGCAGCGGACTGTTTCTACGGCTATTTCAAATAGAATACTTCTTTTAGTTTAACCGGTGTCGCCTCGCTGAAATCGAACGAGCCTTCCACCATTTTCGAGGTGATGGCGTTCCACCGCTGGCAGGCCTCCGATTTGTCGGTGTACGCGAACGCCGCCTCCGGATCGTCGCACTCGAAACAGTAGAAGAACTGGTTGCCGTTCTGGAAGATAGAATAGTTTTTAAAGCCTGCTTTCCGGTGTTCCTCCATGATCTCGGGCCACGGATCCATATGCATCTTCACATATTCATCCAGATATTCCTCTTTGACCTTCCAGGTCCATGCGTATTTGTTGCTGTTTTCCATTGTTGAAACCTCCCTTAAATTTTCCTATTTTAAATTGAATTCCTTGTTGATTTCATCTACCTGCTGCTGATTAATAGTAACAATATCACCTAGCTGCTTGGAGTAGATGAGCGCCTTTGCGGAGAACTCCGCGACCTCAAGGCGGTCAAACGCCTGCAGCTGGCTGATTCCGGTGGTGATGATACAGCTGTTCTGCACCATGACGACTGGAGTGGAATCGTTGATGGTTGCCGCGACAACCTCCGGCTCCGAGTATGCCTTATCAAACGGCAGACTCGGAATGTCCCGCAGCATGATATAGCTTTCGGGAATGGTGCGCGAGTCGAACGGCGTCCCGGTAATAGCGAATGCCATGAAATTCGGAGGATACGCGATGACTACCGAGTTGATTCCCGGATGTTTTTTATAAATTTCCTCGTGGAGCCGCACGCTCCGCGAAGGTATCTTGCCCTTTTCCCGTCTGCCTTTCTGGATGGCCACAATATCCACTGGTTCCAGATATTTACGGTCCTCGTCGAACGGGGTGATAATGAAGGTATCCTTATCAATCCGCGCAGAGTAAGTCCCCGCAGTAGATGAAAACAGGCGTTGGTCGTACGCGCGCTGCACCATCCGGCACATTTTGGCGCGTTCCTGTTTTTCATAACTGGTTGGGACATGGTCAGTATAGTCCGCCAGTTCCGGCGGCGTCTGGGTGTTTTTCGCAACCTCGTAGTCGCGCGCAGTCAGGGACTTTGGCTCTCCTAAAATTCTTGAGTTGATTTCCAGCCTTGCTCCCAGTTCGAGCGTTTCAAAAATCTTAAATGCTTCAAACAGGTTTTCCTCCGCGATCACCACACCGTGATTTTCCAGCATGACGGTATTGACGCCTTCGCTAAATTTTTCCGCGATGCGGTCTCCCAAAAGTTCGCTGCCCGGTATTTCATATTTCGCCATTTTGATGCCACCGCGCTGATACAGGCGGAAAAGCTCGGTCGTGATATCCGTCATTGGATTCTGGCGAACGATGGAGAACGCGACAAGCGCGGGCGGATGTGCGTGCAGCACGGCTCGGGTTCCTGCCCGGTGCTCCATGACCGCCTTATGGAACGGAAATTCACTCGAGGGTTTGTGGTTGCCGATGACTTTCCCATCTGGTTTCACCTGTACAATATCGCTCACTGTCAGGTTTCCTTTGTCAATTCCACCGGGGCTGATCCAAATGTCACCGCTGTCGTCCAAAATAGACAGGTTGCCGCCGGAGGTGGTTGTCATTCCATACCGGTATATCCGGTTCATAATCATGACGATTTGTTCCGCAGGATGCATTAACGCAAATTTCATGGAAAGCCTCCTTCAAATGTTGTGTAAATTCTGTCTTATTTACAGCTTAGCAATTTTCTGGAATTTTGCATATGCCTGATTCCAGTTTTCCCCATCTTTCGGCTCATATACTTTAATCGGGAAAGAATTTTTAATAATCTCCCGCGCTTCCTTCAAATCCTTCACTTTGCCGAGCGCCATCAGCTGTATAACGGCGTTGCCTGTGCTGGTCGCTTCTACAGGACCGGCAAGAACCTTTCTGCCCGTCGCGCTCGCGATGAACTGGCAGACCATAGTATCCTTAATGCCGCCGCCAACCATGTGAATAACGTCGATTTTTTTGCCGATAATTTCTTCCATCGCGTCGACAACCATCCTGCTCTTCATCGCAAGACTTTCCGCGGCGCAGCGAATAACCTCTCCTTCACCCTGCGGAATCTTCTGGCCTGTTTTTTCACAGAAATTACGGATTTTTTTCGGCATATTTCCCGGTGTCGCGAAATCGTCGTAATCCGGGTCTATGAAACAGCCGAACGGCTCCGCACTCCATGCCGCGTTTTCCAAGTCGTCAAACGAGAAGTTTTTCCCCTCCCGTTCCCATTGGCGCCGGCTCTCCTGAATAATCCACAGGCCCATAATGTTTTTCAGGAAACGGATTTTATCACAAACGCCGCCTTCATTAGTGAAGTTGTAACCAAAGGACTTCTCATCAATCAGCGGTTTGTCAATCTCTGTTCCCATCAGCGCCCAAGTGCCGCTGCTGATATATGCGTAATCATAATCCTCTGTAACCGGTACGCTCGCCACTGCCGAAGCTGTATCATGCGAGCCGACTGCAATAACCGGAACCTTCGGGCAGCCTAGTTCTTCACATATTTCGTCGGAAAGTTCGCCGACCACGCTTCCCGGCATGATGATATCGCAGAAGATATCCTTCGGAATATTCAGTTTCTCCATCAACTCCGTGTCCCACGTTTTTGCGTTCGCGTTCAAAAGTTGTGATGTGGAGGCCTCCGTGTATTCGTTCTTCATGACACCTGTTAAGAAATAGTTGAACATATCCGGCATAAACAGCATTTTCTTTGCCAACGGCAAAACGGTATCCTCCTGCTCCGCCATAAACTGAAAAATTGTATTAAAGAAACAAAACTGAATGCCTGTTTTGTCGAAGATATATTTTTTCCCTATCTTCTTATCCGCAAGCGCAATCATCCCATCTGTTCTGGTATCGCGGTAATGGTATGGGTTGCCAAGCAGCTTCCCGTTTTCGTCAAACAGGCCGTAGTCCACACCCCAGGTATCAATACCGATGGCTTCTATATCCTTATGCCCCGCATTGATGGTCTTGGTAATTCCCTTCTTAATTTCAAAAAACAGTCTCAGAACGTCCCAATGATAGCTTCCGTTTACCATAACCGGGTCGTTTGAAAAACGGTGCATTTCCTCAATAGACAGCTTTTCCCCATCAAATGTAAACAGCATAGCCCGTCCGCTTGACGCTCCAAAGTCAAACGCGAGCACCTTTCCTTTGTTCTGCATACCTTCATCTCCCTTATTTCTGATAATGTTCACAAATTCAATTACCGCAGCACGGCTTATTTTC
>CABSKZ010000087.1 GCA_902478395.1 uncultured Eubacteriales bacterium
GTATTGCACTTGTAGTAGGAAAACTACCATTTAAACAGATATTAAGAAAGGAATCGCGCGCAAAATTCTCTCTTCCGCACCATTTTGCGAAGCACGCGTGCAACACGATGATGAGCCAGCTTTCAGAGTTACGCCCCTTTATTTCCGAACAGGACACCTCTTTGTATACAGAAGCAGAATTGCTCTACCGTTTCGTAGTTCTTTACTACACCCACAGCGCCAAAAGTAAGGATTACGGCTATGGTCCCTCTGTCACTATGGCAGAGGCACACACCCTGACAAAAATTGACGATCAACCCGGAATCACCGTTTCTCAGTTGGCCGCCCATTACAGCCGCACAAACGGCGCAATGAGTCAGCTGGTTTCGAAGCTGGAAAAGAAAGGGTTGATTATGCGCAAAATGGTAGAGGATCTGCGCAATGCACATCTCTATACAACGCCGATCGGAAAAGAACTGAGCCGTGTCCATCGTCTGTACGACTGCGAAAGCACCAGAAAGACCAGAGAGAATATTGGCACAAGTTGTACTCCCGAAGAAATTGATACTTTTTTCAAGGTTCTGCGGGAATTTACCGCCTGGTTTGACAAATCAAATGCGCATAATATCTAAGGAAATTCTGAATAAATCGTCTGCGGCTGGGCAGTGGATCTTTTGCACCAAGTCTGCGGTTTGGAAGAAAAATCTTTCGCCGTCAGCTCTTGCCGATTTCATCAGAGCTTCCCTAAAAACTCAATTTTACCCAAAAATGGCAGACACAGATGTGTCTGCCATTTTTCTGATGTTTGCGCCAATCAGGCGTCCTTCTCAGTCGTTTCCGCGGCAAGTCTATTGCGGTACTTTTGGGTTGCGCGGTTGCCAAGCGCTGCACAGGTCAATCCAAGTGCAACGGCCAGAATACCGGCGAAGTAGATACGCTTATAACCGTCCTGGCCGTATGTGTCAAGCATAGAGCCGCAGAGCGTGCCAAAAAATGCATCCGGCAGGAAGCCAATCAGGGATGCCACACCAATCACGCTGCCAACAATGTTCTTCTGCGTACCAACCTCGTCAATAACCGCATAATACAGGCTGCGGAATACATTGTTGCAGGTTGTAGCAATAACCATCAAAATCAGCAGGGGCCAAATCAGTGCTGCGCTTGCCGGCATCAGCGTCAATGTCGCATAGCATACAATTGCAACGAGTCCAGCCCAAATAATGACCTTTGCCGAGCCTCCGACCTTTTTGGAAAGGATAATTGCAACTACGCCGCCGATCACGCCGCAAAACACCGTGCGGTAGTTTGTAAAGACAGTTGCCAGCATAACGCCCATGTCGCAGCTCTCCTTGAGATGCGGTGCGTAGTAACTGCCAATCTGGGTGCAGATCTGTGCGCAGAAAAGCATACCGGCCAAAATATAGGTGATCGGCATCTTAAACGCTTTTCCCATAGCGCGGAGGCTGTCCTTGATATTGGTATTGGTTACGCCTTCTGCGCTGGTCTTCGGCATCAAAAAAGCCAGTGCAACGCCCACAAGGATCATGACCAACGAGCAAGTGATGACGATTGCAGACATCGCCTTTGCAGAATCGGCCTGGAATACGGCATAAACGCCCAGAAACACCGTCGTAACAAGCAAGGTAACGATGCCGCGTCCGGCTTCAAGGCCGCCGAACATGCTTCCTTGCTCATCAGATGCCGAAATCACGTTGATGCACTTGATGGATGCAGACCAGAAGGTCAAAACCGTTGTAATGCCAAACAGCGCATAGATGAGCAACAGCGTTGTGTAGCCCGGCCAGGTAGACAGCCACAATCCAAGCGCACCCGTCGATACCATAGAGAACACCATAAGCTTCTTTGGATCAAAGCGGTCAGCCATCCAGCCGCCGGGAATGTACAGCAGGAAGTTTGCAATGCCATATATAGAGGTAAGCATACCGTATTTTTTGTTCTCACCGACCAGATTCATTGCTTCCTGCAACGGAATATAAAACGTATAGCGAAGATAGGGCAAAACATAGATCGTAGCCAGCGCCAGCATCATCAAGATCAGCACAATGATCTTTTTGCTCTTTATATTTGTTTTAGCCATATTCTTTCTCCTTTTGTATTTTTATCTGTCTGACTGAGGTGTTTTTTGTCTGTAAGATTATGCCTGTTTCTTTGCTCTCTGCTGCTTCACATATTCGCCGCCCAGTTCCATGGCTTCCATGGCTGCCGGCAGCATGCGGCTGTAATGCAGGAAGGAATGCATGATGCCCGGATAGAGCTTCAGTTCGCAGGGCATGCCCTTATCCTTCAGGATGGAATACAGCAAAGTCGAGTTGTCTGCCAGCGGGTCGATGGTGCCGGTGCAGATAAAGCAAGGCGGAACATTCTGCGTCAGATCATTGTACAGAAGATCGCAGTGCGGGCTTTTCACATCCTCTTCGTCAACGATAGATGCGGGATACAGCTTTTCGTCATATTCGCGCATCATGCCGTCGATCTCATTTCCGTACAGGCGCTGCGTCGGTGAGTCGTACATACCATACAAGCCGTAATACAGAAGCAGGGATGTCACATAGGAAATGTCCGGATCTTCATCCCGCAGCCAAAGCATTGTTGCCATGCTCAGCCAGGCACCTGCGGAGTCTCCTGCAAAGGAGACATCGTTTGCATCCAGACCATATTCTGCTGCGTGTGCCCGGAAATACTTTGTTGCCACAACACACTCTTCGATCCATTTCGGGAAACGATTCTGCGGTGCCAGATGATAATCCACACCGATCACAACTGTATCCGACTTTTCGGTCAGTGTGCGCATAATGCGGCTGTGTGTATCATTGTTGCCCAGGTACAAGCTTCCGCCGTGGGCATACAGCATCATTCCCATGGGCTGATCCGAGATACGCGGATAGTGCAGACGGCAGGGGATCTTTCCATAAGGGCCTTCAATCTCCACCTCAATCACCTTTGCCGGAACCGGTCCGCCATCATTCCAAAATACGCGTTCATCCATGTAGTCCTGGAGATAATTGCTGGTGGCGGGGTGCTCCTCATTCCACTGGCGGATATGTGCAACAACTTCTGCCATTTCCGGTGTAATCAGTTTCGTCCAATCCGGTTTGTTTTTATGCATAATGATCACTCCTTCATCAATTGATTGTCATTTTACATCCAACCGTTGTATGGCAGTGCCCAGCCAAACAGCAGGAACAAACTTGTTGCAACGCCGGCCAGGATCATCAGATAGCCATACCTGCGGTCCTTTTGATACTCACGCGGCACTGCTTCTGCTTTTGGTGTTTTTAAAAGTTCCATTCTGTAGTTTGTTTCCGCCTGGGTTACAGGATACATTCTGCTGCCAACTACAGCAAAGATCAGGCTTAAATACAAACCGATGAAAAAGGGGTCGAGAAAATTGATCAGAATGCTTCCCAGAGACATTACATTTGCCTCAGCCAGCACTTTTGACACAATAAATCCAAGAAATCCTGCGATCATTGCCCATCGTGCCCCCGCAGCGGAAAGCTTGCTGCTCAGAATACTGCCAATTGCCGGCACCGCCCAGGATGCGGCAATAATGGTCGATGCAAAGTAACACACCTCGCGAATTCCGCCAAGGCCCAGAAATGACAGGCCAAGCACAATCACGCTGATACCAAGCATGGCGTACCGACTGAGCCGGAGACTCTTTTTGTCATCGTCGGCATGACGAGGTATCAAATCCAGAACCACAGAAAATCCCATGACCGAAAGGAAGGTCGAAGCGGAAGAAAGCCCTGCTGCCATAATCCCGGTCAGCATCAGTGTTCCCACCAGTTTGGGCGTGACATTCAGCGATGCCCAGATCAGAACACGCTGCGGATCCTCCAGTGCCGGATTCACATTCAGCACAGCGATCGATTGGAGATTCAGATACAGCAAAAAAACGACTGTAAAAATCGCTGCAAGACTGCCGGCACGGAATATCACATGTTCGCTCTTTGCCATGAGGTTCCGTCCAGCCTGCCACGGCGAGACTGCGACGGTTATGAACCAGACAATTCCCATGGTCAGTGCATAGGAAAGGGAATCAACAACGCCCTCTGCTTCGGCGCCTTTGACACGCCCATGATAATCCAAAAGTCCCTCCGGCACTGCCGGATTTGCCATCAGATTGGGAAGCAGCTTTCCAATTCCGCCCTGTGCGTGGAAAATACAATAGCCTGAAAACAGGGTTGCGGCAAAAAATACCAGGAACATCATCGTGTCCGTTATCACAACGCCCTCCGAGCCGGAATAGAAAGTAAAGCCCGTGAAGCAGGCCCAGGTAATCAGCAGGCACACCCACCCAGGCAGCCCCGTCAACTCTTCCATCAGAATTCCGACACCGGTAATACTGGACAGCAGATATGCCGTCAACGAAATCACCGTGATCCCACCTGCAACCTGGCGGTTCCTGACATCATGAAAGCGCGTTCCAAAGTACTCCGGCATTGTCGTACATTCCGAGCGGCGAAGGTATCGTCCGAATACCAGGGCACCGAATACATAGCCGCATGCGCAGATGGCATTGAGAAGCACCAATGATGTGATATTGCCGCTGTAACACCAGCCCTGATCTCCTGTAAATCCGCTGACGGACAGCATGGATGCAAAGAGCGTGCCGGTAATGAGCAGTGTCGGTGCATTTCGCCCGCAAACATAGTAATCACTTGTATCCTTTACCCGCCGTCCAGCCAAAAGGCCAACAACCAGATAAATCAGGACACTGATGATCACACCCCAAAAGAAAATTGTCATTTGCTATCCTTTCTGTCTGTCTCACCGTCAGCGATGTTTGCTTCTGTGTTCTCCTGGCAAACGCGTTTCTCTTCTTGCCGCAAGACCGCATTCATTGCGATACCCGTTACCACCAGAAGTGCGCCAATGGCCAGAGAATAAATGATCTCGCCCATGATATCCCCCCTGCTTCCCATTTCTGTCAGACTGCAGCGCCGCCCTATGTCAGAAAGATGATCTCCTGCATCCGGCGAAGCGCCTCTCGGAGCATGCTCTTCGGCAATGCCAGATTTAACCGAATATGGTTCTCACCGTAGAACGGCCGACCGTCCTGCCAGATTACACCTGCCGCAATGCCGCGTTTTTGAAGGGTTTCAATGTCCACGCCATGCATCTGACACCATTGCGTGCAATCCAAAAACAGCATATACGTTCCTTCCGGCATATCCACCCGGACCCCGGGGAGATTCTTACGGATGAAGTCTACTGCCGTTTTCTGATTGTCCGCAATCACTTCACGCAGCGCATCCAGCCACTTTGCGCCCTGCTCACTGTATGCACCCATCAATGCATGCATGGACAAGACATTCATGTGATTGTAATGCGTCATCGTTGCTTCGCGGCGGATTCTGTCCCGCAGATAAGCATTATAAACAATATGATACGATCCTACAAGTCCTGCCAGGTTAAAGGCTTTGCTGGGAGAATACAGCGCAATGGTCCGATTCCGTGCGTCCTCAGAAACGGACTGTGTTGGGATGTGATGATAACCGGGAAGCGTCAAATCCGACCAGATCTCATCCGCTATGACATACACATCATGGCGGGCGAAAATCTCCATAGCTTTTTCGATTTCCCAGGCCTGCCAAACACGTCCCGACGGATTATGAGGAGAGCAAAAAATTGCCGCATGGACATGGTTTTCTATGATCTTCCGTTCCATGTCTTCATAATCCATTCTCCAAATGCCCTCTGCATCCCGCTTCAATGGATTCAGCACGCTTTTCCAGCCATTGTCCTCAAGGCTGTGCGTAAAGCCGACATACGTTGGCGTTTGAACCAGAACCGGATCTCCGTTTGAGCACAGAATCCGCAGGGCGGATACCACACCGCCGAGAACGCCATTTTCATAACCGATGTGTTCCGGTTTCAGATCTGTCACACCGTTTCGTTCCTTCTGCCAGTTGATAATGGATTGAAAATACTGAGAAGGCGGCAGGAAGTAACCATAAAGGTGATGGTCTGCCCGGCTGCGGATCGCTTGCGCAACCGCCGGCGCAGTTTGAAAATTCATATCCGCAACCCACATTGGTATAATAGAGAATTCTTCTTGAACCTTTGTTTCCGGAAAGAAGCCTCCGCTCATCTGCACGGCCGGTGCATCAACAGCGACAGCATCCTTTCCCCTGCGATCTATAATCGTTTCAAAATCAAATGTCATGCATTGCGTTCCTCCTGTGTATTCCACTGTGTGATACGCTGCTTCTGGTTTGTGCTGGCTTGGATTGTGTAAGTCTCTAAATAGCTTTAGCTACTTAACTATATGTATTATAGATCAAACCAGCTGCAACGTCAATAGCTTATAAAAAATATTATTTGTGCATTTTAAATATTTTAATCATCTTCCTATTGACAATTTTGAAATAGATGTTACAATAACTTTGTATTTCGACACAGCTGCCTTGGCTTGATGGCGTGTAGAGTATTCATTATTATAAATATTTATTAGTAACTATGTGTATTTTATTCAGGAGGTATCATTATGTCACAGCTCGCTCATGTATGCATCGACCACGCAACCATCTATTGCAAAAATGCCGCCGAAATGGACCGCCTATTCTCAACGCTTGGCTTTTATTCCCGCAATCGTATCCACTATATGCTGCCAAACAGCTATTTTGAGCTCTACCAGCCCCATAGCGAAAACGAAACCTACGCATTCTTCCGCTCCGATGCCGGTCTGCACTCCTTTATCTTCTGGAGCGATGACATTGACGATTGTTACCGGCGCGTGGTGAACGCCGGCTATGTTACGGCTATGCCAGTCTCTGATTTCAGCCGTCCAGCCAACCATGGCGATCCCCGGGGAATTGCCAGCTTCCGCGGCTTTTACCTGCAAACTCCCCTGCTTCCCGTTGGCGAAACTGCCGTTGTCCAGCAGATGAACCCGGAACTGATTTATCCTCAGAAGCCCTATCCGCATCCCAACACAGCCATTGCTATGGACAAGATGTTCCTCTGCGTTCCTGCCGGGAAAGAAAAAGAAGCCGCCGATACACTGGGTGCATTCTGCGCCGTTGTCAGTGAAGGTCGTCCCGAGCGCAACTGCATCAGAGAGCTGGAGGTTGCATCCCCTGACGAGCTTCTGGAAAAATACGCCGTCCGCATTGATCCCGAACGCAGCAGCTGCGCGGGTATTCGCTTCCGTGTACAGGATCTGGATATGCTGCGTGTCTTTGTTTCCGGCTCCGAACTCCCCTGGCGTGAAGAGGACGGCGTGATTACCGTGGATCTTTCCGAGCAGGTCAACCTCTTTATGCAGTTTGCTGCCATTTAACAGAAAGAAGGCATACTATGGGAATTTCTGCTGAAGTTCTTGCGTTGCGGGAAGATATCGTCTCCTGGCGGCGCAGCATCCACATGCACCCGGAACTCGGTTTTACGGAACAGCGCACCTCCAAACTGGTTTGTGATGCTCTGCGCTCTTTTGGGTTTGACGAGGTCCTGACAGACTTTTGTAAGGCACATACTGCCGTTGTTGGTATTCTTCGTACAGGCCGCCCCGGTCATGTGGTTGGCCTGCGAGCCGATATGGACGCACTCCCCATGCAAGACGAAAAGGATGTCCCCTATCGCTCACAGGTGCCCGGCGTTTGCCACGCCTGCGGCCATGACGGTCACACCGCTGCGCTGCTGGGTGCTGCCAAATACTGCGCTGCACACCGCGATCAGCTTTGCGGTACCATTAAGTTCGTCTTTCAGCCCGCAGAGGAAGGCCCTGCGCCCGGCGGTGCAAAATACATTGTAGAATCCGGTGTGCTGGATGATGTGGAATTCATGATCGGCGGGCATCAGAGTACTTATGCTTCAGTGGGACAGGTATTGGTCAAAAGCGGTATCGCGTGCGCCGGCGGTCACGCATTCAAGCTCACACTGACAGGCGTTGGCACCCACGCAATCAGTCCGCAGGATGGTTCTGATGTCATCAGTACGGCGATGCAGATCATTGACTCCTGGCAGAGTATGCTGTCCCGTCAAATCGACCCGCAGCAGCCCGTTGTCCTTTCCGTCTGTTCCATTCATGCCGGCGAAATGGGTGCGACCAATGTGCTTCCATCCACTGCTGTTTTTTCCGGTACCATTCGCACCTTCAACGATCCCCTGCGGGAAAGTATCCTGAAAAAGATGCGCCAGCGTGCGGAATCCATTTCCAAATTCAACGGCTGTACATGCATGATGGAAGAAGAATACCAGTTCCCGGTTCTGGTCAATCATGACGCTGTTACACAGATCGTAAAGCAGGCTGCCGTTGAGGTTGTCGGTCCCAACGCTGTGTTTACTGTTCCGGAGCCATCCATCGGGTCAGAGGATTTCGCACAATACGCCCAGAAGATCCCCGCCTCGTACTTCATGTTCGGTGTCCGGAACAACGAAAAGGGCTTTGTCTACGGCGGTCATCACCCAAAATTCGACATGGATGAAGACGGTCTGCTTTATGACGTTGAAATCTTCCTTCACGCACTGCGCCATCTGCTGCCGCTGAGTGACAGTTAAACTCATTTGGTACACAAATAAGTCTAAAATAATAAAAATTCAGCAAAAAGCCGGACTTTTCCTAGGGTGTATCTGAAAACATAGTATTCTTGTACTATTTCAACAAAATCCAAATGGAAACAAGATGGACAAAAGCAAGAAAGGACGCAGCAAGCTTACTGCAATGCTTGGACTTATCGGGTAGAAGATGCAGGTTGCGGGATTCGCAAGACCATTGGAAAACAGACCAGTTGCTGCTTTTCCGACTCCTTCAACCAGGACTGGATTATCACTGGTCACGAACGGCGTGGTGTTGTAGAGTGTGTTGTCATATACCACCCAGACTCCGGCCTGCAGCACATCACAGTAGCGGTCAAAGTTTGCCGGCTCAAAAGTATGATTAAACATCAATTCTTTTTGCCCTTGTTCGGAAAACTCCGTATTCATGATCTGCTCTCTGTGCTTTTCAGCGAAATCAGGAGGAAATGCAGAAATCAGATCTTCCTTGACCTGCGCAGAGACTCTTGGATAAAGAACATTTTTCACATAATCAATGCTTTCGGGAATACGCATCAACTGTGCGACAATTACTTTTGAGAGCACCTGCTTATCCTGGTCGGAAAGAATAGTAGCATTCTTTTGGAACAGCGTTGCTTTTGCAATGATATTCTCCATGTCCTGTCCGCACAGGGTGTCAATCTCTCTTGCGAAATAATGCTCCCAATACTTCGGATCATTTTTGTCTGTTACATCATAGTAAAGAGCACCAAAAGGAGCGCTGCGACCATTCTCGGTCGCAGCGCTCCTTCATTTCTTTTTATGGTGCGCTTCGGATTGTTCTGTTGTCGGCAGGATTATCTGCCACAGCTCACATGATAACGTCAGAACAAACGTTTGTCAATAACCCTTTGCAGAAAATTTTCACTTGCTGATACCGCTTCTGAATCGAATCGATTCTATCCCTGCTTCCGAGAAATCAGGGGCATTATGATCTGCGGATATTGAGATTTTAGAGAATAGATAATATGAAGTGACCTCGCCATTGTAGGGACGCGGATTTGACTGTATACTGACAATGGAAGGCAGAGCAACAGGGGTTACCGCATACAATGGGAGGCCACAATGAACAGTATACTTTATGTAGGAATGGATGTCTATAAAG
>CABSKZ010000088.1 GCA_902478395.1 uncultured Eubacteriales bacterium
TTCAGAATAGAACTGATCAAGATCGCCAGAATGCAGATTGGCGCGATGTATTTTATCATAATTTCAAACAGCTTTTTGCGTTTGAATTCCGAGGATATCTCTACCTCTTCATCAATAGCCTTTACCCCAATGACATAGGCAACAAAAATGCAGGTCAGGAATGCAGTAACGGGCATCAGGACGGAGTTGGTCAGAAAGTCAACAAAATCCAGAATCGACATTCCTAATATTGTAAAATTCTCCCATGCTCCATATCCCAGCGCGGAAGGAATCCCGAGCAAAATAGTGCATATAGTCACAACGACGGCAGACTTTTTCCGGCTCAGGTGGAACTGGTCGCACACCGTCGAAGTGACGGCTTCCATCAAGGAAATGGCGGAGGTCAGCGCCGCAAACAGCACCAGGATGAAGAACAGGCAACCGACAAAGCCGCCCATCCACATGCTTTCGAAAACCTTTGGCAGTGTTACAAACATCAGCTTCGGCCCCTGCGCCAGATTTTCCGGTCCCTGAAACGCAAATACAGCAGGGACAATCATCAACCCAGCCAAAAAGGCGATTCCAGTATCAAAGAGCTCAATCATAGAAACAGATTTTTCAATGTCGTCCTCTTTGCGTAAATAGGAACCATACGTAATCATAATACCCATCGCAAGGGACATGGAGTAGAACATCTGTCCAAGCGCGGCCAAAATTGTGTTGGTCGACAGTTTCGAGAAGTCAGGAATGAAATAATATTTCACGCCCTCCCAGGCTCCGGGGCGGGTAATGGAGAAGATGGTGATAATAATAGTCAACACAACCAGAAGCGGCATCAGAATCCGGCTTGCTTTTTCAATCCCGTTTTTCACGCCGCGCACGACGATGAAAAATGAAGCAAGAACGAACAACACCTGCCAGAATACCGGCTGAAAATTAGAGCCGATAAAATCACCGAAGAAAGCGTCTCCAGCGAGTGCAGTGTGTGCGCCCGTCAAATAACTGAATGTATATTTTGCGACCCAACCGCCGATAACGCTGTAATACGGCAAAATCAGAAAAGCGATCAGGGCTGCCAAAAAACCGATGAAGCTGTATTTCTTATTCAGGGCACGAAACGCGCCAATAGGGCTGAGACCGGTTTTGCGCCCGATGGCAATCTCTGCCACCATAATAGAAAAACCAAAGGAAACGACCAAGATTAGATAAATCAGCAAAAACATGCCGCCGCCATACTTCGCGGCAAGATACGGAAACCGCCAAATGTTTCCCAGTCCAACGGCGGAGCCTGCCGCCGCCAGAACAAAGCCCAGTTTGTTTGTAAAATTTGTTCTTTCGTGCATCACAATATCCCCTTTTCCTTCATTAATAATAACGAAATTAAGATGTGCTCATCCTTGCATCCCGACAAGTTTTGCTTGCTCATTTTCCAAATAATCTATTGAACTTTTTGAGAATCCGATAAATACGGATTCCGTTAAAAACGATCAAGTCAAGGCGCGTCCCTATTTGAACGGATTCGCAATCTTAATTGTAGAAAAACATATTTGCCTCAGTAAATCTTTCGTAAAGCCGAGGCCAAAAATCTGCCGTTTGTTTGAAGCAGAGCTCTGCTGCTGACAACCCAGCCTCGTTATAGCATCTCCTGTAACCCGTGCTATCATACGAAAACGGAAAGAAGCCATTCGGCCAGAAACACCGCGAGGGTAGAACCCGCCGCGACTGTCAGCAGCCCCTTCTGCTTCCACGCGAGAACCAGCGCGGCCAGCCCGCCGCAGATAGCAGAGAAAAGTCCCGCTGTAGAGTAGAGGACGGCGGGGAAAACCATCGCGGCTAAAATTCCATACGGCATATATAGAAGAAACGACTGTATAAAACGGTTTTTAATTTTTCTGCGAAAAACCGCCAAGGGCACCACGCGGGGAAGATAGGTAATGAGCGCGGCAACGGCAATGTAGGCCAGCAGAAGGAGGTTATTCATCTTCGCGCACCTCCCCGTCAATATCCTGCAGCGGATAGAAATACGCGCCAAACGCGGACGCCGCGACGCCGCATAGGATGATGGCCCACCCGCTCGAAAGCCGATTCAGCGGTGGAACCCAGTAGAAAATACAGCTTAGGGCAACGGCAATGGCAACAATTTTCATAACCGGACGGGATTTTCGCGCCGGAGGAATAATAATGGCAATAAACATCGCATAAACCGCAATGCCCAACGCACTGCGCACAGCAGCAGGGAGAACATTGCTCGCCAACGCACCGATAACCGTTCCCGAAACCCAGCCAAAATAGGAGCTCAGAATCAAGCCAAGCATATACGTAAAGTTCAGAGCGCCCTCCTGCTGCATGGAAACCGCGAAAATTTCATCTGTATTGCCGAACGCAATCACAAGCCGTTTCCAAAACCCCACATCGGGCGCCAGCCGTTGGGAAAGCGACAGCGACATCAATAGATACCGCATATTGATAATCAGCAGCGAAAAGGCCAGCTCCAGCATGGAAGCGCCGGCGGAAATCATGTCTATTGCAACGAACTGCCCAGTCCCGGTGAAATTCGTCAGAGAAATCAACATCGGAGACCACAGTGGAAGCCCCTTTGTAACAGCGGACATCCCAAACGCAAATGCTACGGAAATGTAGCCGAACGCAATCGGTATGCCGTCTCTCAGCCCGCGCCCAAACGTCAGGCCGGAGTTGGAACACATCATAAAACACCTCGTTGAATGTTTAAAAATATCGAATTGTGCGGTAATCAGAACCTTCAATTGGAGAAAAAACACGGCCCCCTTTAACAGAATTACAACTGGAAAGCATGTCTGATTAGCTTGCACACTCAATTATTCTATCATAAAGCTTGTCTGTCTGCAACCATTCCGCGCTTTTTAGTGGAATCTTTTTCATAAATCCTCATTTTTTGCTTTTTTATTGACAGATAGAACAATTTGTTATAAAATATTTTACAGTGCGTTGATAAAATTTATCAACCTTTCAGTTCAATCATAACGGAGGGGTTTTATGGAACAGAAAATTATTTATGGCTCTATCTTTGTGCTCTACTTCCTGATGATGTTTTTCATTGGTTTTCATTTTTACAGGAAAAACAAAGATATTTCAGATTATGTCCTCGGCGGACGAAATTTAAACAAATGGGTCGCAGCAATGAGTGCACAGGCGTCCGACATGAGCGGATGGCTCCTCATGGGCCTGCCGGGCAGCGCATTTTTGCTCTATGAAGGGACAAACAGCGCGATGTGGACGGCAATCGGCCTTGCCGCCGGCACCTATTTAAACTGGCTCATCGTTGCGAAACGGCTTCGGAAATACACGCAGGTCGCGAACAATTCTATCACTCTGCCGGACTATTTCGAAAACCGGTTTCACGATAAAACGCATATCCTGCGCGCCTGCTCCGCAATTTTCATCGCAATCTTTTTCCTAATTTATACTGCTTCACAGTTTGCTGCCGGCGCAAAGCTGTTCCAGTCGGTGTTTGGCATAGATTATCTGCCCGCGCTCATCATCGGTGCGGCTGTTATCGTAGCATACACCTTCCTAGGCGGTTTCCTCGCTGTCTGCTGGACGGACTTGATTCAGGGCATCCTAATGTTCTGTGCCCTGATTGTCGTTCCGGTAGTCGGTATCATCACTTGCGGCGGAATTGACCAAACGATCCAGACCGCAAACCAACTGGCCGCCGCGGAAGCGGACGCAGTCGGCAAGGTATTTTCCTTCCTGCCGAAAACAGCCTCCGGCGGAATCGGCTGGATGGCACTGGTCTCCGCAATTGTCTGGGGCGTCGGCTACTTCGGCCAGCCGCATATCCTGACGCGCTTCATGGCTATCAAGCATTCTGACGATATCCGCCCCGCGAGAATCATTGCCATGATCTGGGTTATCATTACCTTGTTCTGCGCGGTCATTATAGGGGTTATCGGTAAGGTATACCTGACGCAGAAGGGAATTATATTAACGGGCGGCGCGGCAGAAACCGTATTCATGGAAATCGTAAAAGTCATGTTTAACCCATATATTACAGGCGTCCTGCTGATTGCAATTCTCGCAGCGATCATGAGTACAGCGGATTCCCAGCTGCTTGTCACCTCGTCGGCAGTTGCAAACGATCTCTACGGCTCTATTATCAAACGCGATGCCTCGCCGAAGAGCTTGATGAATGTCAGCCGTATCTCGGTTCTCGTCATCTCGGTCATTGCTGTTTTTCTCGCCGCAGATCCGGACAGCTCCGTGTTCCAGCTGGTGTCCTACGCATGGGCTGGTTTTGGTTCTGCGTTTGGTCCCCTGGTGCTCATTTCACTGTTCTGGCGGCGGATGACTTGGCAGGGCGCGTTGGCAGGAATGGTCTCCGGCGGCTTGACGGCGCTTGTTTGGCAGGTGCTCAAGGGCGGTATTTTCGACCTCTATGAACTGTGTCCAGGCTTCATCATTTCCTGTATATTCATTTTCGCAGTCAGCCTGCTGACGAAGCCGAATCCAGAAGTGCAGGAGGAATTTGACAAGGTTGCAACCAGCGAGTTTTAATTTTAAATACGGGGCAGGGACGAACTGATGAACTTAAAGTATAATATCGGGCTGCGCGCGGTAAAAACGGCAATCGCAATCTTCGGGTGCTTCTTAATTGGTGTCCTGTTTCACCGGGAAAGCGTGTTCTATTCCTCCATCGCTGCGGTTATGTGTATGCAAACGACGCATGAAAAAACGTTCGAGATGGGCTTCAACCGCTTTGTCGGTACGGTAATCGGCGGAGCCTGCGGCTTTTTGATATTACAATATACCATGAAGCTGCAAAATGCCTACAATTGGCTGTATGTTTTTATGATCCCGGTCTGCATTCTGATATTGATTTACATCTGTAATGTATTAAATAAGAAGAATTCGGTTGCAATCTGCTGCATCGTGTTTTTAAGTATTGTAACGAATTACAGCCGTAACATACCGGATACATTCCTGTATGTTGTCAACCGTGTGATAGATACCACGATAGGAATTGCTATCGCAATTTTAATCAACCGTTTTATCTTTCCGCGGTATGAGAAGGGAAAAGACGCAGATATTTAAGCACATAAAGAGCCGACATCACGATGCCGGCTCTTTATATATGCCAACACGCCATGATATTCAGACGGGATTTGGCTATTATATATAAAAAAACAGGTGCGTTTTTGGTAGTGTTGTACATTGAATTCAATTTCCGCATCCTTCATAATAGAGGCAAGATATCTTGAATTGTATGCATACAGGGGGTCCCGGTTGTGAACAGGGAAAAGCTGAAACGAATTGCGCAGGAAAGCGGCGTATCCGTTTCCACTGTGCAGAAAATGCTCAGTAACACGTGTTCCTTTGAACTTTGCAAAAAACGTGAGGTGATGCGGCTCGCACAAAAATACGGTTATTTCAGCGAAAAACAACCTTCCGGCCCCGGAAAAACGATAGGCGTCGCGATGCCGATTGTCCCATCATTTTTCTGGTCGGTTGCGATGGAGGGGATGAACACGGCCTGCGAAGAATATAAGGGCAGGGTGGAATTGAAATACAGCTATTATTCAGAGTTTTCTGATGAAACTGACGTGCTGTACTGCCTCCAAACCCTTGCGGAACGGGAGCCGGACGGCTGCATCTGCGTCCCAGCCCCGTTTCCAAAAGTATCTGGCGTGCTGGCGTCATTGCCTGTCCCCTTTGGCCTGTTCAATAGAAATGAAGATATTCCCGCCAAACTGTTTTATATAGGAAGCGATTCCTGGCAGGAAGGGATTAAGGCTGCGGAATTGATGCACTATCTTACGGGAAAAAGCGGACAGGTTGCCGTTCTGGTTTCAAAAAGCGGAAATCCCCGCGCGGTGGGCTTTCAAAGCTGGTACCGGGAACGGGGTGTTGAGCCGGTCGTTTGCGTGGTCGATACCTCTGAAAAACTTGCGCAGGCAAAAATTGCGCGTTTTTTGCAGCAGCAGGGAAGGCTGGCAGGAATTTACGTAGCAGACGGCCTCACCCATGTAGCCTGTCAGGCGCTGAAAAAACTGAAGAGCAACGCTGTCGTTATTGGAAACGAGTGCACGAAACAGGATGTACCGTTTGTGGAAAACAAAACTGTAAAGGCATATTTCAAGCAGGATATTTACATGCAGGGATACCTGTCCGTGAAACTCATGGCCGATTTTCTGCTGTATGGCTTGGTGCCGTCTGAACAGGAGAACATTCTGTCGTCCACTGTTTTCTTTAATGAGTAATAAATGAAACGATTTTAGGAGGAACTGAACATGCCAATGGTAGATATGTCAATTGAACAACTGAAACAGTATCAAGGGAGCAGCCCTTGTCCGGCGGATTTCGACGCGTTCTGGGAGACTGCGCTTTCGGAGCTGAAGGGAACACAGCGAAATGTTGAACTGGTTCCAGCAAGTTTTGTCTGCCCGAATGCGGAATGTTTTGATTTATATTTTACCGGAACAAAGGAGGCGCGCATCCATGCGAAATATGTCCGTCCCAAGCAGTTGTCATCGGCAGTGCCGGCGGTTTTGCAGTTCCATGGATATACGGGCAGGGCTGACGACTGGTTCGGCCTGCTGAGCTACGCAGGGCAGGGGTTCTGCATTGCGGCGCTGGACTGCCGTGGGCAGGCCGGGGAATCAGAAGATGTCGGGGGTGTCTCGGGAAATACGCACCACGGACATTTTATTCGGGGGTTAGCGGGCAGCAATCCACACGATCTGCTCTTCCGGGACATTTACCTTGATACAGTCGCTCTTGCCAATATCGTTATGGGCTTCGACGAAGTGGACGAAACACGGGTCATGACATTTGGCGGTTCGCAGGGCGGCGCACTCGCCACAGCGTGCGCGGCTTTGGAGCCGCGCATCTGGAAGGCTTCTATCATGTATCCGTTCCTGAGCGATTTCAAACGGGTTTGGGAAATGGATTTGGATCAGGGCGCCTATGCGGAGCTGCGCACCTATTTCCGCTTTTTTGACCCCCTCCACGAACGGGAAGATGAAATATTTGAAAAGCTGGGATACATCGATGTACATAATCTTGCGAAACGCATCAGGGCAGAGGTTCTGTTTGGCTTGAGCCAAATCGATACAACGTGCCCGCCGTCCACCCAGTTTGCCGTATATAACCAAATTTCCTCGCAGAAACAGATGCTTATTTATCCGGATTTTGGGCATGAGGGTCTTCCTCAATTTTTAGATAAAACGTTTGCGTTTTTCATAAAATAGCCCAAAAGATAGCGCTGGCTGGACGAACGTTTGCGGGGGCGTTTGTCGGAAAAATAAACAGCGGCGTCATCGGCTCCGGTCAATTTAGGAGGAGTTTATGATGAATAAAGTAAAAGTCGGTGTCTTCGGCGCATACCGGGGTATGACAATGATAAAATTCAGCGCAAAATACCCCGAAGTGGAGCTTACCGCAATTTGCGATAAATACGAACCCGCACTGGAAAAGTGTAAAGAGGTAATGGCGGAGGAATGTAAAAATGGTTCGCATCCGGCATTGTATACAGATTTTGATGAATTTATCCAGCACGACATGGACGCCGTCGTCCTGGCAAACTACGCAAACGAGCACGCACCGTTCGCCATCCGCTGTCTGAAGGCTGGCAAGCATGTCATCAGCGAGGTGCTGCCGGTTCAGACGCTGGCGGAAGCTGTCCAGCTCGTTGAGGCGGTGGAGGAGAGCGGGTTAGTCTACGCTTATGCCGAAAACTACTGCTATTTCCCCAGCACATCCGAAATGAGGAAGCTATACCGGGAAGGAAAACTCGGCGAGGTCGAATATGCGGAAGGAGAATACATCCATGACTGTGAGTCCATCTGGCCTTCCATCACCTATGGAGAAAGGGACCATTGGCGCAACCGGATGTATGCGACATTTTACTGTACGCACAGCCTTGGCCCGATTATCCATATCACCGGCCTCCGGCCTGTCCGTGTAACAGGTTTTGAAACACCGCTGACGGAGAGAATGCAAAAGCTGGGCCGCCGTTCGCCAGATGGCGGAATCGAAATGGTCGAGCTGGAAAATGGAGCGGTTGTAAAAAGTGTTCACGGCGGAATGGTTCGCGAGCCCAGCGCGGTTTGGTATTCCCTGTATGGGAACAAGGGAATGGCTGAGTCTTCTCGCTGGAAAGAACTGGTTGAAGAAATCAATGTCTATACGAAGGAAAAAGGAGAGGTCATCACCTATAAACCAGCGCCGGTGGTAGATACAGAGGTATCCCGCAGTATCGCGACACATGGCGGCGGGGATTTCTATACCATGCACTATTTTATTCAGAAAATACTCGGCAGGCCAGAGGGCGCGGAGTCCATTGATATATATGAAGCGCTGGACATGTTTCTCCCGGGCCTGATTGCGTATAAGTCCGTTTTAAACGGCGGCATCCCGCTCCCAGTGCCGGATTTCCGCAATAAAGAAGAACGCGGACGCTGCCGTTTTGACACCTTCTGCACCGATCCCGCTGTAGCGGGGGCTATGCTTGCGCCGCCATATTCAAAAGGCGAGCCGGAAATTCCAGATTCGGTGTATGAAAACGTAAGAAAGATGTGGATAGAGCAGGAAGCGGAAAAAGCCCGGAAAGAAAAAGAAGAGAAAATGAAGGGGAAAGCAGAAGCGAAGCATGAATAAGCTCCTGATTGTTACCGCAGTGCTGATGATAACGGTTCAGGGCGTAACAATGAAGCTATACAGCCGGAAATGTAAACCAAACCTGACCGATGCCATCGTGTACAACCTGTTTTTCGCGGTCATATCTGTGGTTTTCCTGCCGCTGCTGTTTGGGGGAATCGGAACAATCAGCCTTCCTACCTTATTGATAGGCGGCGCGTTTGGCCTTGTGAAAACGGGCACGAATTTTTGCTACTATTTGGCGATTGCCAGCGGCGCGTTGTCGCTCAGCTCGCTTTGCCTTTCCTGTTCGTTGGTCGTTCCTGTTCTGGTCGGGTTGGTGTTTTGGAATGAATCGGTGAACACATGGCAGATAGCCGGGCTGTTTTTTCTTCTTGCAGCCTTGCTTTCCGGCGTTAATAAACAGGATGGAAAGTGGAAGCTCTTGTGGCTTCTGTATGGCCTGGGGACGCTTTTGTGCAACGGCATGGTCAGTGTAACGCAGAAACTGCATCAAATGGTCTTGCCCGGCCAGGAATCTACAGGATTTCTGCTTGTGGGAAACATCGTCAGCGCCGTATTGTTCATCTCTATCTATTTGTGGTTTCGTCACGGCAAAAAAATAAAGCCGCAAGCCCGGCTCAATGGTTTTTTCTGGCTTGCGGTCGGCATTCCGGCCGTGTTGGGCCTGCTGGTGAGTCAGATTATGATGCATCTTTCGATATCAACGCCAAGCGTCATTCTTTTTCCGCTGGTGAATGGCGGAACCATACTCTCATCCTCGCTGGTGGCGGTTCTTCTCCTGCGGGAACACCTGAGCATGAAACAGATAACCGGGGTTCTGTGCGGCGTTGCCGCGGTCGCGTTGTTGGGTGCGGCAGCTTGAAAAAACAACGAAACAAGGGATATAAACAAAAACATAGAAACGTAAGCGGAAGATGCCAAAGGCAGATTTCGACTCAAAGCGCGTCGGATTTTCGACGTGCCCAAGGGGACATTTTCAAAATGTCCCCTTGGGCACGTCGAAAATC
>CABSKZ010000089.1 GCA_902478395.1 uncultured Eubacteriales bacterium
GCATTGGACGGCCTGCCAAGCGAACTGCGGGAGCGGACTAAGATGGTCTCGCTTTCTACCACGCTCGCGACAAACGCCTGCGTGGAGAACAAAGGCGGACGTGCGAAGCTGGTTTTTCTCGGCGTGGACAGGCGTGTGGTTGCGGACGTGGGGAAGAATTATGGCCTGCCGGATGCGAATGATATCTATTTTATTGACTGTGAGTGCAGGCTTGACGGAAAAATCGAACGGGAGCCGGACTGGGGACAGTTCACCGACGAGTGCCAGGAATGGTTTTCTGGCGCGGTAGCTGCCGCGGTCGTCGATTTGCGCGCAATGAACAACGGTGCGGTTTGGGAAAAGCGGGCGAAAGAAATCATTGCGGAGCAGTGCGGAATCCCCGTTGTTTGCGGATATGAACTATTTTCAGACCTGAATTCGGTTCGGCGCGGTGCAGGAACCTTGCTCAATGCGAGGTTGATAACTGTAATCGCGGAATTTTTGGGCGCAATTAAAAAAGCGGTGCAGAAGCGCGGAATGAATGTTCCTGTAGTGATTGTGCGGAGCGATGGTTCTTTGATGTCGGAGGAATTCACGGGGGTGCGCCCAGTGGAAACACTGCTTTGCGGGCCGGCAGCAAGTGTGATGGGCGGCATCAGTCTAACGGGAGAAAAGAACAGCCTGATTGTGGACATGGGTGGTACCACGACGGATATTGCAATCGTAAAAAACAGCGTCCCGCTCACTGCGGTGGACGGAATCAACGTCGGAAACTGGCGCACCTATGTGAAGGGCTTATATATCGACACTTTCGGCCTGGGAGGGGACAGCGCGGTCCGTTACCGCTACAATACGCTGTTTTTAGATTCAGAGCGGGTGGTTCCGCTGTGTGTAACCGCCGATAAATCCCCATCTATTGTATGGCAGCTGAAGAACTTGTTGAAAAATAAAAAGAACTTTTCCTACTTTGCGCATGAGTTTTTTGTGCTGGTGAATGACATCGAAAACAATCCGGCCTACTCGGAGGAAGAGCGGAAGTTCTGTGGCGCACTGAAGCGCGAGCCGCTGATTGTGAGCGAAGCAGCAGCACTGATGGGACGGGACCCGTACACCTTTGAAATGCAGCGGCTGGAACGGGAGGGCGTCATTATTCGTTCAGGCCTGACGCCAACTGACGTTATGCATCTGCGCGGAGACTTTGACAGATATGACACAGAGGCATCAGAGCTTGGGGCGAAATATGTCGCGCGGTGTATTGGGAAAAGTGTTGAGGAAGTCTGTCAGATGGTATATGACGGTGTAAAGAAAAAAATGTACTGTAATATTGTCCGTATTTTAATGGAGGATTACTATCAGAATTATGGCGGCGAAGTGGTCGACGAGAGTATGCAAAAGCTGATAGAAAATTCTTATGAGATGACGAAAAACGGAAGTAACGGCAGTTTCCTCCGTTTTCAGTTTCAAACGCCGGCTTCGCTGGTCGGAATTGGCGCACCGATTCATATCTTCCTGCCGGATGTGGCAAAAGCGCTCGGTACGAAATGTGTTATACCGGAATATGCGGGTGTGGCAAACGCGCTCGGTGCGGTTGTAGGGAATATCTCCGCGACCAGTATCGTAGAAATTAAGCCGAAATACTCCATTGATGGCCTGGAGGGATACACGGTATATGGCAAAACGGAAAGCGCATATTTTGAGGAATATGAAGAAGCGGTCGCAGCAGGGAAGCGGATTGCACGTGCCGAGGCCGAAGAAGAGGCCAAACAGCGGGGCGCTTGCGGCCGGTTAAAGGTAACGGATGAAATTACGGACGCGAGCGGAAGAGCAAAGGATTCTGAAATTTATCTGGGAACGAAGGTCAAAGCGACGGCTGTGGGAAGAATGTCGTTTGTATAACATATAAAAGGAGATTGACGATGAATGCGACAGAAATAGACATACATAGCGCCATGTTCCGTTATGCGAGAACGGAAGGGCAGACGGAGAAAAACATACCGGTATTCCGCATGGAGCGGATGCGGGTGGGTTTTGAAATTGAAGGAACTTCTCAGGGAGTTGCGGTGGCGGGAATGCCTGTTCAGTTGGCGCAAAGGGATGGGATAAAACAAATCCGTATCTCAGTTCAGCTTAAAACCGATTTTGTTTCCACCATGGAGGGAAATAAGCTTTATATGGGTCTTTTTACAAAGGCACAATGGGATGGATTTGCGCAGACGAATACAGAAGCGGCCCCATTTTTGTTTGGTGGAGAGTTTTACCATCATGTCGATGATTCCGTCATGCTGCAAGAACTTTTTGCAGAGCCGGGCGAGCAGAATTGGGAAAGCTATGATCTGCTTCCGTGGCTGCGGGACAGAAATGAAACTGATTACATTTGTGCAATCCTCCTGCGCAAGCCGGACAGCGATTCAACGGTGCTTTTACAGGTCAGCCATATGGAGATTCGGGAATTGACGCAGGATGACATTGACTTGGAGACGTTCTCCAATTTATCTGATGTTTTTTTGGAAGAGAACGGAATTAAGCCGCTGCTTGCACAGGGGAAGCTGGACGAGGCGGCGGAAGCCGTTGCCGCCTACTATAAAAAACGGCAGAACCCACACTTCTATCCTCTCGGAGAGATGACGGGGGAGGACAAACGGTGTGCTGACGACGCACTAGAACATATTTTTGCGCCAGTTGGCATCGCACATGGTCCGGTGAAGCTGGATAAACTGGATTGGAACGCCGACCCAATCGGCTACGACCAATGGATGATTGCGTTTTCCCGCTGCCAGCATTGGGAGAAGCTCGCGAAGGCGTATGTACATACACTGGATGAGCGGTACGCCGAAGAATTTGTGCAGGAACTGACCACTTTTATAGACCAGACGCCGTTTTTCTTCGACCAGGGTGTTGCATTTATTGAAGGTCCTGTTTTTGAGCCGGGAAGGCTTTCTTCCTATCTGGATGCGGGTTCCCGCCTGTCCTTTGGCTGGTGGATTGCTTTTGAAGCCTTTAAATCCAGCCCGAGTTTGGATGCACGGGATATGGTGCGGATGCTGGGAAGTTTTTGCCAGCAGGCGGATTATCTTGCTGACCGCAGAACGGAAAATCCACGCAGCAACTGGGGTGCGCTTGCCATCAACGGCCTGTTGACAACAGCGATGTTATTACCGGAGATGAGAAAACAGCCGGAATGGATGGAGACTGGCATAAGCAGACTGAAAGAAACGATGCGGGTACAGTTTTATCCGGACGGTGCACAGGTGGAGCTGACACCGGGTTACCATTGGGGCGCAGTAAGCAGCGTATGCCAGCCGCTCCAACTGGCGAAATATAACGAAATTGAGCTTGGCGGCGGTATGCTGTCAAAGCTTGAGATTTCCTTTGACTTTCTGGCGAAGCTGGCGATGCCATCCCTTCGTGCACCGAGTTTTAATGATTCGCCGTGGAAGCCAGTGGGACAAGCCATGAAAAAGGGCTATGAAATCTTTCCTGAGCGAAAAGATTTTCTGTGGTTCGCGACGGAGGGGAGGGAAGGACGGGAACCGGATTATGGCTCCGTGTTTTTGCCGTATTGCGGATATTGCGCACTTCGTACAGGCTTTCGTGAAGAAGATAACTGTCTGTTGTTTGATGTTGGCCCATTTGGTTTCTCGCATCATCATGAAGATAAGCTGAATTTTGTTATCGGCGTTGGAAAGGATGTTCTACTGAGTGAAGCAGGGGTTTATAACTATGACCATTCTGCGTGGAGTACCTATTCCATCGGTTCGGACGCGCACAATGTTATAAAAGTCGATGGAAAACCGCAGCGGAGGGCCTTTCAGCCTGAAACCCATGTGACCGATGAACCGATTGATGGACACTTTGTTACAACAGACCAATATGACTATATAGAAGGAACCTATGGTGACGGATTCTTTGAAGACGGAAGTCCGGAGGTGGTGCACCGCCGCCAGATTGTTTTCGTGAAGCCGGACTACTGGATTATAGCGGATACTTTAACGCCTGAGGATGATAACAAACATGCTTATGAGGCGATGTTCCATTTCGCGGTTGACTCAATTTCTCTGCATAATCCGGACAACTCGGTAGAGGGCAGTGTGGAAGGCAAATCTATTAACCTCACACCTGTTTCTGCTCATGCGCTGACGGCCAAGGTCATACAGGGCCAGACAGAGCCTTACATACAGGGCTGGATACGAAATGTGGATTTCATCAACGAACCAAAGCCAACCGTTTCGTATTCTTGGTCGGCGGAGGGCGTGTGCCGCGTGTTTTATGTGATGGAAGCAGTGAGAGACAGTAAGGCGCCGGTTGCGGAAATTATACCGGAGCTGCAGGAGGGAGAACTTCGTGCCATGACCATCCGGCAGGCGGATGGCGGAGCTTGTGTGGTTGCCGCGGCAAAAAATGAGAAAGGCTTTATTTTGAAGCAAAAGGACGCAAACGGAAATACGGTATTTAAAATAGAATAAACGCACTATGTGATTAGGCAGAAAAAATTTGAAAAATAAGGGACAGCCGCATACACCGGTATGCAGCCGTCCCTTTAAAATTTTATTCCGCTTCCACGCCAAACGTTTCAGTGAGCTTAGAAACAGTTTTATCTACATCCTCCGAACTAATGAGAACGGACACATCCACCTCAGAGGTGGTAATCAATTTCACTTCAATATCGGCATCGGCCAGTGCACGGAAGATCTTTGCGGCAATTCCCGGCGTATCCCGGAACAGTTCGCCGTATAGGGTAAGCTTGGTATGACCGGGATTAATATCTACCTGCACGTCCTTTTTCTGTTTCTGGTAACGCGCAACCATTTCTAGGGTTCGGTTCAAATCTCCCTCGACGATTGAAAAATAGATATCCGTGTAACTGTTTTCATCCGGCGGCGTCTGGGAAATCAGGTCGATGTTAATGTCATTTTCCGAAAATGCTTCAAAAATACTGGCAATGATTCCAATATCCGACGGAAGGTGTTTCATTGTGATTAAAACAACGTCGTCTCTCACCCAAAATTTTGTGATATATTCAGGCATAATACAGCTCCTCCTTCAGAACACAGTTTCCGATAGTGCAGTTAAAATGTCTCAGCCTTACAGACGGCGGAGTTTGTCATTCCATTCAGCAGGGGCAATCTCTGACTGAATGGAACGCAGTATCCGCGTTCCATTTATCTGCATTGAACAAAAACGATAGACAAATGTGTATCTGTCTGCGGCGGGCTGAAAAATCAAAGATTTTCCCGCCACACTTATTGAATTAAGCCATTTCGTTGACCAAATCCTTCATATTGTACAGCCCCACAGGTTTATCCGCAAGAAACTGGGCGGCTTTGACCGCGCCGACTGCAAAAACCTCACGGGAAGTCGCGGTGTGATTGATTTCAATCATTTCATTATTTCCGGCAAACAGGACGCTGTGGTCGCCGACGATGGTTCCGCCACGGACAGAATGGATGCCGATTTCATTTGTATCCCGCTTTTTCCGGACACAGTGCCTGTCGTAGACATACTGCGTCGGAGCGGAAAGACTGTCGGAAATCGCATCCGCAATCGCAAGTGCAGTACCGCTCGGCGCATCGAGCTTCTGATTGTGGTGTTTTTCAATAATCTCAATGTCAAAACTGCCTTCTAAAAGCTTTGCGGCACGGCAGGCAAGCTCAATTATCAGGTTCACACCCAGCGACATATTAGCGGAGAAGAAGACGGGAATTTTTTTGGATGTTTCCTTTAAAATTGCCAGTTGATCTTTTGTCAGTCCCGTTGTGGCAACAACGCAGGGAATATTTCTATTAACGGCGAATGTGAGAAGATTTTCGAGATTCGCAGGATTGGAAAAATCAATAATCACATCGGCCTGTTCTGTGATTCCGGCGTATTCGGCATAGACCGGGTAATCATTAAGCGGTTTTGTATTAATATCAAATCCACAAACGATTTTTATTCCTTCCTTTTCCTCCACAATACGGGTGATGGCCTGACCCATTCGGCCGTTACAGCCGCTTAGGATGATATTTGTCATTGGTATCCCTCCGGTTTACAGTAAGCCGTATTGACTCATGGTTGATTTTAATTTTTCAAGATTTGCGCCTTCCATCTCCGAAAGAGGCAGACGGAGGTTGCCAACGTTCATGCCCATCAGGTTCATCGCGGTTTTGACAGGAATGGGATTGACCTCCATGAACAGCGCCTTAATCAGTTTCAAATAGTGAAGCTGCATTTCACAGGCCTTCGTGGTATTTCCTGTCAGATAGGCATCGCACAATTCGTGGGTTTCCTTCGGAAGGATATTCGCTAAAACTGAAATAACGCCTTTCCCTCCGAGACTCATAATGGGGACAATCATATCGTCGTTTCCGGAATAGATATCGAGGTCCGGGCATTCCGCGGCGACCTCTGCGGCATAGGAAATATTGCCGCTTGCTTCCTTTACCGCAACGATATTATCGATTTTGGAGAGCTCTTTTAGGGTGGCGATTTCAATTTGCATTCCAGTACGTCCCGGGATGTTGTATAGGATAATAGGCAGGTCTACCGCATCGGTTACCGCTTTAAAGTGAGCGATAAGCCCTCGCTGTGTCGTTTTGTTATAATAGGGGGTGACGAGTAGCAGGCCGTCTGCGCCCACCTTTTTTGCGTCTGTGCTGAGTTCCACGCAATGACGCGTGTCGTTGCTTCCTGTTCCGGCGATAACAGGGACACGTCCTGCTGCGCGCTCAACTGTAAAACGGATTGCATCCATATGTTCTGCGTCCGGCATGGTAGATGCTTCACCAGTCGTCCCGCAGACAATGATTGCATCAGTTTTGTTTTCTATTTGATAATCAATGATACTGCCGAATGCGTTAAAATCTATTTCCTGCCTCCGGAACGGGGTAACAATCGCGACACCGGAACCGGTAAATAGGGTATTTTTACTCATGTCTATGAACCTCCACTTATTGGTTTTCCCACAGTTCGATTAATTTCTGTGCAATCTGGACAGCATTCGTAGCCGCACCTTTGCGGATGTTGTCTGCAACTACCCAAAGGTTAACGCCGTTGTCCACACTTTCGTCACGCCGTATCCGGCCGACAAATGTTTCGTTTTTGCCTTTGGCTGTGACAGCCATCGGATACACACAGTTATCTGGGTCATCCTGAACAACTAGGCCTGGAGCAGATTCCAGCACTTTACGCAGCTCGTTAAGCTCATATGGCTGTTCCAGCTCGACATTGATTGACTCACCATGGCAGTCGAAGACCGGAACACGAACCGTTGTTGCCGTAATGCGGATGGAATCGTCTCCCAAGATTTTCTTCGTTTCATTAACCATTTTCATTTCTTCTTTTGTATAGCCGTTTGGAAGGAATACGTCAATCTGCGGGATACAGTTGCTGAAAATAGGTTGGTTAAACTTTTTCGGCGCTTCTCCCTTCATACCGTTTTCCAAATCCTGATAGCCGCCCATGCCAGCGCCGGAAACTGCCTGGTAAGTAGAGTAGACAATCCGTTTAATGCCATATTTCAACTGAAGCGGACGGAGTGCGACCATAGCCTGAATGGTAGAACAGTTGGGGTTTGCGATAATCCCCTTGTTCCATTTAATATCATCCGGATTTACTTCCGGCACGACCAACGGAACCTCCGGATCCATGCGCCATGCGCTGGAGTTATCGATTACAACGCAGCCTTTGGAAGCCGCAATTGGTGCAAACTTTTCGCTTGTGGAACCACCCGCGGAGAAGAGGGCAATGTCAAAGCCGCTGTCAAAAGCAGTTTCATTTAATTCCTGAACCGTGTATTCCGTACCCATAAACGGAAGCTTGCTTCCGGCTGAACGCGAGGATGCAAACAATACATATTCCTTCGCGGGTAGCTGAAGCTCCTCCAGCACCTTCAAAAATGTTCTTCCTACCATGCCTGTAGCCCCAACTACGGCAATTCTGTACTTTTTCATGACATCTATGCCTCCTGAAAATTATTGATTAATAGTATATAATAATCCGGCGTTTGGCCGGAGCCATTGGCGTATGAAAAAAGCCAAACCGCTCCGAAGGAGAGTCTGGCCGCAAATGTACACAGTGTGACAGTACAAGATAGCCCTCCATTGGAACCCCAATGACAGTGATACGGTTCTTCACCGCACCCCCAGAGACAACCAGCCGGCAGGGCAGTCTCTTCGGCATTTTTTCCTTTTGCCGCAACGTCACCAAACCTCCGGCGTTCTCTTTTGCGGCTACTAATAAAAAATGCTCCTCTATCAATGATATAATACTATCATTAAATCACCAGTATGTCAATCATTTTGCGCAACTATTTATAATTTTTCTTTAAGAGCGGGAAGAGAAACCGGAAAAGCCAGCGCTGTCTCCTAAAAATTTTTCATATTTCTCGAATCTAATTAGTAGTCTTCAATGAAAAAGGCGGCGCCGAGTGCGCCGCCCAGTTTTTATTCTTCTGTTTTTCCCTCAGGGGGAATTTCGGAAGAGGATTCCGCGTCTGCGGAAGCTCCTTGTCTTATTTCCGGTGTTTCTGTAGTTGGCCCGTTTTCTTCTGAGTCAGCCGGTTTTTCCGCTTTTTTCTCTGCTTTCGGAAGCAACTCAGTTTTGGCGAAAATCTCTTCAAATTCCGCACCGTCCAGCTTTTCCTTCTCTATTAATGCGTTTGCAACATTATGAAGTTGTACCATGTGCTCCTCTAGCATCTTTAAACATTTTTCGTAAGCCGTGTCAATAATTTTACGAATTTCGGTATCGATTTCAGCAGCGACCTGTTCGCTATAATTCCGCGTATGGCCGTAGTCCATTCCAAGAAAGACCTCGTCATTATCAGAACCGTAGCTGATAGGTCCAAGCTTTTCGCTCATTCCATATTTCGTTACCATGTCGTGCGCTGTTTTCGTTGCCCGCTCGATATCGTTCGAAGCTCCAGTGCAGATATCATCCAGCACCAGCTTTTCCGCGGCGCGTCCGCCAAGCAATGTAAGAATATCGTTCTGCATAGTGCTTTTAGCAAGATGGGTTTTATCCTCGGTTGGCAATGACATCGTGTAGCCCGCGGCGCGTCCGCGCGGAATAATAGATATTTCATGAACGGGATCTGCATCGGGTATTAATTTCTGTATCACAGCATGACCGGCTTCATGGTATGCGGTGATGCGCTTGTCTTTTTCCGAAATAACCCGGGAACGCTTTTCCGGGCCGGCAATGACTTTCGTAATTGACATCTCCAGGTCTTCCATATCGATTTTCTTTTTGCCGAGCTTAGCAGCGAGCAAGGCCGCTTCGTTCATCAGGTTTTCCAAGTCAGCCCCAGTAAAGCCGGATGTGGTTTTGGCAAGCGTTGCCAAATTCACATCGTCGGAAAGGGGTTTCGCGCGGGAATGTACCTTGAGGATTTCCTCGCGGCCCTTGCAGTCTGGGTAATTGACGACTACCTGTCGGTCAAACCGTCCCGGCCGGAGCAGAGCGGGGTCTAAGATATCCGGCCTGTTCGTCGCGGCGATAATAATGATGCCTTCGTTTGTACCAAAGCCGTCCATTTCCACTAGCATCTGGTTCAGCGTCTGTTCACGCTCGTCGTGTCCGCCGCCGAGACCAGCACCTCTATGGCGGCCGAC